>NZ_JALLAL010000018.1:0-51869 GCF_023062615.1 Brachybacterium sp. Marseille-Q7125
GGCCCCGGACCGGTGGGCCGCCGCGCGGCCCGGGGCCTCGGCGGCGACGGGAGCGAGCCCGGGCGCGGGCGATCCCGCGTGCCGCGGCACCTGCCCGGCCACGGCGCGGGCGGAATCCGGCGTCGCGCCGATCCGTCCGGACTCGACCGCTCGCGGGAACTGGCCCGGAGACCCCCGAGGAGCCCACCGTCGAGGCCGCCCCTGAGGCTGCCGCGGAGCCCACTGCCGACGCCGCGGCGGACGACGCAGCCCAGGCCCCCGCAGAGCCCACTGCCGAGGCGGCGCCCGAGGATGCCACGGAGGCCGCGCCCACCACGGCTGCCCCCGCGTCTCCGGCGCCGAAGCCTGCGGCTCCCCGCCCGGGCCCTGCACGTCCGGCCGGTCCCTCCCCCGCGGCGATGGCTGCGAAGAAGCCGCGGGCGACGCTGCTGCCGGTGGCCCCGCCGGTCACCGAGTACGACCCGGCAGCGATCGCCGAGGCGAAGACCCACGGCGCCGTTGCGGAGGACGGGACGGTCACGGTGCAAGACGGCACCCAGGTGCGTGTGATCGGGCAGAGCACCGAGGCCAACGCCGATCACGATGCGGTGCTGGAGCCCTATGCCCGCGGCTACCTGGACCTGGTGGCGTTCCTTGATCTGACCGAGACCACGCTGAACGCTCCCGAGCACACGCAGAATGAGCTGAACCGGCTGCTGGAGAACCTCCGCAAGAACATGAAGGAGCCCGCCGTGGTGGGCGACATTCCTGCGCTGCGGGTGCGGGCGAACGAGCTGCGTGAGCGCGCGAAGGAGAAGATTCACGCCCTCGAGGCCGAGCGGGCGGCGGCACGTGCAGAGGCCACCCGTGCGCGCACCGAGTTCGTGGAGTCCATCGAGCAGCTGGTGGCGACCGATCCGCAGCAGATCTCCTGGAAGAAAGCCGGGGAGACCATGCGGCAGATGGTGCCGACGTGGAAGCAGATGCAGTCCGAGGGCGTGTCTCTGGATCGTCCGACCGAGGAGGCGCTGTGGAAGCGCCTGTCTGCGGCGCGCTCGACCTTCGATCGCATGCGCAAGCAGTTCTTCTCCCAGCTCGATGAGCGCCATGCGGAGGCCGCACAGATCAAGGAGCGTCTGATTGCTCAGGCGGAGTCGATGCAGGACTCCACCGATTGGGGGCCGACGGTCCGCGCCTACAAAGACCTCATGTCCCGCTGGCGGGAGGCGCCGCGCGGCAACCGCAGGAAGGACGATGCGCAGTGGAAGCGCTTCAAGGCTGCGCAGGACACGTTCTTCGCCGCCCGCAACGCGGATCTACACGAGACCGAGGCGGAGCAGAAGCAGAATCTGGCCGTCAAGGAGGAGCTGCTCACCGAGGCGGAGGCGATCGATCCCAGCGCCGATCTGGAGGCCGCGAAGAAGGCGCTGCGCTCGGTGCAGGACCGCTGGGAGGACGCCGGGAAGGTGCCGCGGGCGGATATGCGCCGGATCGACGCTCGTCTGCGCGCCGTGGAACGGGCGGTGAAGGACGCGGAGCAGGCCGAGTGGCGCCGCACCGATCCGCGCACGCGCGCCCGCGTGGAGGGAGCCAGCTCGCAGCTGCACTCCGCGATCGCCTCCTATGAGGAGGCGCTGGAGAAGGCGCAGGCCGGAGGCGATCCGAAGAAGATCCAGGAGGCGCAGGCCGCGCTGGATGCCCGCCGCGAATGGCTCGCGGTGATCGAGCGCTCGGCGCGCGATCTGGGCTGACCCTCTCCTCGCTCGACCAGTCGGCGGCGGCATCTCAACGTCCTCCACAAGGCCTTCGGAGGGCGGTCGGAATGCAGTCATCCACAATGCCGAATCCGTCCCTCGCCGGTTTCTGGCAGGGTCGGCCCATGACTGCTGCGCTGCTCACCGCCCCTGCCGCCTCACGGCCCCCGCACCCGCCGCCCCGGTCTGTCGGCCTGTGTGCGGCGTGGTCGCATCACGCCGCGGAGCTCGCCGTCCCCCTCGGGCAGGAGCTGCTGCGCTTCGCGGAGACGCCCGCGACCGCGCGCCTGGTGGCCGATGGCTACGTGGTGCGCCTGCGGCCCGGCCTGTTCGTCCCGCCCGATGTGCTGGGCACGGCGATCAGCCGCGCCCTCGTGGTGGGCTGCGCTCTGGGCGGACAGCTGCAGGCCCATCATGTGATCGCCGGGCCCACCGCGGCCTGGGTGCTGCTGGGCGGGGTGCCGCCCACGCCGATCGAGCTGCTGTCCCCAACCCATCGCGGCGACCTCGCCGGGGTGGTGCAGCGATACGGACTGCTGCGGCCCTGGGACGTGGAGACCATCGGCGGCGCGCCGGTCACGGTCCCCGCGCGCACCGCCGCGGATCTGCTGCGCTTCAGCCCGCCCGAAGAGGCCGCGGCGCTCGTGCACGAGCTGGTGGACAGCGGCCATACGCGGCCGACGCAGATCGCGCATCTGCTGCGGACTGCCTGGCGCTACCCGGGGATCTCCGCGGCACGTACGCGTCTGGCCGCCCTCTATCCGCAGCAGGTCCCCGCCCTTAGCTCGCGGTGAGCGGGGCTCGGTCTTCGACCGGTTTGCCATCGGCGGTGACGCGGTAGACGTCGTAGACGCCCTCCACGCGGCGCACCTGCGACAGCACAGACTGCAGATGCGAAGGGTCGGCCAGCTCGAAGGAGAAGAAGGAGGTGGCCAGGCGATCGGTGTTGGACTGCGCCGACGCGGACTGCAGATTCACCTGCTGCTCGGAGATGACCTGCGCAAGGTCCGTCAGCAGCCGTGGGCGGTCCAGCGCCTCGATCTTGATATGCACCAGGTACGCGGTGGAGTGGCGGCCCGACCAGGAGACGTCCACGATCCGGTCCGCCTGCTGCTCCTGCAGCTGGATCGCATTGGAGCAGGAACTGTGGTGCACCGAGATGCCGGAGCCGCGAGTGATGAAGCCGACGATCGGATCGCCCGGCACGGGGGCGCAGCATTTGGCGAGCTTGACCCACAGATCGGAGTGCCCGTCGACGATCACGCCCTGATCGGTCTCCGCGGCATGCCGTTCGGTGCGCCCGGCGCGCGAGCGGACCTTGGAGGGCAGCGTCACCTCTGCGACGTCCTCTTCGGCACCATCGGTGCCGCCGAAGGAGGCGCGCAGACGCTCCACCACGTGCTGGGCGCTCGTGTGCCCCTCACCGATCGCGGTGTACAGCGCATCGACTGAGGCGAGGTTCAGATCCGAGGCGACGGTCGCGAGGGTCTCGTGGGTGAGCAGGCGGCGCATCGGCAGATCCTGGCGACGCAGCGCCTTGGCGAGCTCGTCCTTGCCCTTCTCGAGCGCTTCCTCGCGGCGTTCCTTGGAGAACCAGTGGCGGATCTTGTTGCGTGCCCGCGGGGTCTTCACGAAGCCCAGCCAGTCGCGGCTGGGGCCGGCGTCCGCGGATTTCGAGGTGAAGACCTCGACCGTGTCCCCGGTGTTCAGCGGCGTCTCCAAGGACACGAGGCGACCGTTGACCCGCGCGCCGATGGTGCGGTGCCCGACCTCGGTGTGCACGGCATAGGAGAAGTCCACGGGGGTCGCGCCCTGGGTGAGGGCCAGCACGTCCCCCTTGGGAGTGAAGACGTAGACCTCCTGCGTGGTGATCTCGAAACGCAGGGAGTCCAGGAACTCCCCGGAGTCGGTGGTCTCCTTCTGCCAGTCCATGAGCTGCCGCAGCCACGCGGCGTCGTTCCCGATCCGGGCGGCCTCCCCCGCGTTCTGGTGCGCACCCATCGCCTTGTACTTCCAGTGCGCGGCCACCCCGTATTCGGCGCGGCGGTGCATCTCCCAGGTGCGGATCTGGATCTCCACCGGCTTGCCGGTGGGGCCGATCACGGTGGTGTGCAGCGACTGGTAGAGATTGAACTTGGGCAGCGCGATGTAGTCCTTGAACCGGCCTTGGACCGGAGACCAGCGGGAGTGCAGTGTGCCTAGCACCGCGTAGCAGTCCCGCACGGTGTCCACCAGCACACGGATGCCCACCAGGTCGTAGATGTCCTGGAAGTCGCGGCCGCGCACGATCATCTTCTGGTAGATCGAGTAGTAGTGCTTGGGCCGTCCGGTGACCTCGGCCTTGATTTTGGCCTTGCGCAGGTCCTCATTGATCTGCGTGGTCACGGTGGACAGGTACTGCTCGCGGGCCGGGGCGTGCTGGGCCACGAGCGCCACGATCTCCTCATACACCTTGGGGTAGAGCACCTGGAAGGAGCGGTCCTCGAGCTCCCATTTCATCGTGTTCAGCCCCAGACGGTGGGCCAGCGGCGCGTAGATCTCCAGCGTCTCCTTGGCCTTGCGCTCAGCGGAGGAGGAGGGAACGTACTTCCAGGTGCGGGCGTTGTGCAGCCGATCGGCCAGCTTGATCAACAGCACCCGCACATCGCGGCTCATCGCCACGATCATCTTGCGGACCGTCTCGGCCTGGGCGGCCTCACCGTAGGTGACCTTGTCCAGCTTCGTCACGCCATCGACCATCACCGCGATGACCTCCCCGAACTCCTCCTTGAGCCGCTCCAGGGAGTAGTCGGTGTCTTCGACGGTGTCATGCAGCAGCCCGGCGGCGATCACATCGGCCGGGGAGCCCAGCTCCGCGAGGATCGTGGCGACAGAGACGGGATGGGTGATGTAGGGGTCACCGCTCTTGCGCATCTGTCCGCGGTGGGCACGCTCGGCCACACCGAAGGCGCGGCGGACGATCGCCTGGTCCTCCTTGGGGCTGACCGCCGTCATGGTCTCCAACAGCGGCGCGAGCAGCGGGTCCACGGCGGCCGTCGTGGACCAGGGGCTGAAGAAGGACAGCCGCGACCGGGTACGACGGGGCGGGGCGGGCTTCGCGGTGGGACGGGGGACCCGCTCCGGGCTGCGGTCCTCCGGGGCCGGGGCGGTCTCGGTCCGGCCGGGCTCGGATGCCGACTGCTGCATGGCGCACACCTCCTGGACGCGAGAGCTCCAGTCTACGCGCCGGTCATCGCCGTGCTGGACACCGTCCGGCCCGTGCCGCGGCAGCGCGATCGCGCCCTCCGCCGGGGCGTCAGGCCCCTGTCAGTTGAGGACGGACCGGTCAGTTGGCGACGGCCCTGTCAGTTGGGGAAGGACCAGACGGTGGTGATGTCCACATCGGGCAGCTTCTCGCGGCCGCCGAGGCCTTCGAGCTCGATGAGGAAGGAGGCGCCCAGCAGGTCGACGCCGAA
This sequence comes from Brachybacterium sp. Marseille-Q7125, assembly GCF_023062615.1. NCBI lineage: Bacteria > Bacillati > Actinomycetota > Actinomycetes > Micrococcales > Dermabacteraceae > Brachybacterium > Brachybacterium sp. Marseille-Q7125. The sequence continues at coordinate 5,189 of NZ_JALLAL010000018.1, forward strand.
GGAGCGGGTCAGCTCGATCGTCGCGGCGGCGGTGCCGCCGGTGGCGAGCAGATCATCGACCACGAGGGTGCGCGCCCCCGCGGGCAGGGAGTTCTCCGGGATCTGGATCTCGGCGCTGCCGTACTCGAGGTCGTAGGTGAGGCTTGCGGGGTTGCCGGGGAGCTTTCCGGCCTTGCGCACCGGGATGAAGCCGGCGCCCAGCTCGTAGGCGAGCGGTGCCCCGAGCACGAAGCCACGCGCTTCGGTGCCCACGATGTACTCGACGTCCGGCGGCAACAGGGAGATCCAGTGGTGGAGCACCGTGCGCAGGGCGCGCGCATCCCGCAGCAGCGGGGTGATGTCGCGGAACAGCACGCCCTCGGTCGGGAAGTTCGGGTATTCGGCGATGTGCGAGGCGCGCAGCGCCTCGATCTGGGCGGTGGTGGGCTGGTAGGTCGGGGTCATCGCTGTCCTCAGGCAGTGGCGGTGGGTCGGTCCGTCGCGGGCCGATCGGTCGGGGCCTTCCGCGCGTCCTGCACGGAGCGGGTGTGGGCGGCGATCTGAGGCTCCCGCCGACGCAGATCCACGAGGAATCCAGGGGCCAGGAAGATCGACGAGTAGGTGCCGGCGATGATGCCGATGAACAGGGCCAGGGATATGTCCTTGAGCGTCCCGGCGCCCAGCAGGAACGCGCCGATGGCGAGGATCGACCCCACCGGCAACAGCGCCACCACGGAGGTGTTGATCGACCGCACCAGGGTCTGGTTCGCGGCCAGCTCCACGAGGTCTGCGAAGCTGCGGCGCCTCTGCTCGGTGAGGTCCGCGGTGTTTTCGCGGACCTTGTCGAACACGACGATCGTGTCGTACAGCGAGTAGCCCATCACGGTAAGGAAGCCGATCACGGTGCCCGGGGTGATCTCGAAGCCCACCACGAGGTAGACCCCGATGGTCACGAGCATGTCGTGGATCAGGGCTCCCATCGCCGCGAGGGAGGACTTCAGGTTCCGGAAGTACAGGGCCATCATCGCCGCGACGAGCGCGAGGAACACGACCACACCGCGGATCATTTTCTGGGTGACATCCCCGCTCCACACCGGGCCGATGTAGGAGGTGGAGACCGCGTCCGGGGAGACGTCGTACGCGGAGGCGAGCTCCTGCGCCAGCTGCGCGGTCTCCCCCGAGTCCAGCTGCTCGGTCTGGACCCGCAGGGTGTCCTGGCCCAGCACCGTGATCTTCGGTTCGTTCTCCGGCAGGCGCTCGCGCACCACATCGCGGGCAGAGGTCTGCTCGGTATCGGCCACCCCGGCGATCTGGAACTCGGAGCCACCGGTGAACTCGATGCCCAGGTTGGGGCCGCGCAGGGCAGAGCCGCCGACCAGCAGCGCCAGGATGATCAGGGAGATCAGGTACCAGGTGCGGCGGCGGGAGACGATCGGCAGGATCCGACGACCGGCATGCAGGTCATTGCCGAAGCGGGCGAACGCGGCGGTCATCGGTCCTGCTCCTTCGTCTCATCGGGGCTCGACGGAGTGTCGGTACCACCAGCGGTGTCTGCGCCCTCAGTACTGTCAGTGCTGTCTGGGCTGTCGGTGATGTCTGCGCTGCCAGCTCCATCCTGCCGTTCCTCGGCCTCCCGAGCCTCCCGGGCTTCGCGGGCGCGCCGCACCGCGAGCGGCTCGCGGGCCGGCTCGGCCGATGCGGCCCCGCGGCGACGGCCTCGGCGGCGCTCCTCGCCCCCGCCGCGCTCGGCGACGCTGCGCACCCGCCCGCGGCCCGCGTAGGCGGGAACGTTCCGCCCCATGGTCGCGGGGTCCAGACCGCTCAGAGGGTGGCCCTTGCCGAAGAAGCGGGTGCGTACGAGCGTCTGCAGGATGGGGTGGGTGAACAGGAACACAACCAGCAGATCCAGGATCGTGGTCAGCCCCAGCACGAAAGCGAAACCGCGCACGCCGCCCGTGGAGAGCACGTACAGCACCACCGCAGCCAGGAGGTTCACCGCGTCCGAGGCAAGGATGGTGCGCTTGGCGCGGTCCCAGCCGTGATCCACGGCGGCGAGGATCCCGCGGCCGTCGCGGATCTCGTCGCGCACGCGCTCGAAGTAGACGATGAAGGAGTCGGCGGTGAAAGCGATCGCGACGATCAGACCCACCACGCCGGCCAGCGAGAGGCGGTAGCCGATCTCCGGGAGGTTGGACAGCACAGTGAGGGTGCCGTAGGTCAGCAGCCCCATCAGGGCCAGGCTCGCGGTGGTCACGATCGCCAGCAGGCGGTACTGCGCGAAGGCATACAGCACCACGAGCACCAGGCCGATCAAGCCGGCGATCAGGCCCATCTGCAGCTGGTCCGCCCCGAGGGTGGCGGAGATCTGCTGTTCGGAGGCCACCTCGAACTCGAGCGGCAGCGCACCGAAGCGCAGCTGGTCGGCGAGCTGAGAGGCCTGCTCCTGGGTGAAGTTACCGGAGATCGAGGCTTCACCGCCCGGGGAGGGCTCCTGCACCTGCGGGGCGGAGATCACCAGCCCGTCCAGGACGATGCCGAAGGCGGGGCTGGCACCCTCCCCGTTGTACAGCGCCTGGGTCATGGAGGCGAAGGGCTGCGCGGCAGAGTCATCGAAACGCAGATTCACCACGTAGAAGCCGGTGGGCTGCCCGGTGGGGGTCACATCGGAGGCGACGCTGGCGTCCTGGATGGCGGCACCGGCGACCACTTCGGGACCCAGCAGATACTTCGCCGAGCCGTCGGGGGCGCAGGCCACCGTCGGCTCATCGGCGGCGGCCTGGGCGGTGCGCTCCTGCTGCGCCGCGGGGTCCACGCAGTCGGCGGTCATCACCTCGGCCTGCATCTCGGGGGTGATCCATTCGGAGGACCACGCCGGGTAGGGCAGCTCGCCCTCGGCGACGGCCGGCGGCGGGCCGAGTGCGGGATCAGAGCCGATCAGCCCCTCGAACTTCTGCTCGGAGGGATCCACGGGCGGGGCACTGGATTCTTCGCCCGTGTCCTCGGCGCCACCGGCGTCGGAACCACCACCGGCGTCGGAGCCACCGCCGTCAGAGGGCATCGGATCTCCACTGCCTTCGGGGGCGACGACCCCCAGCACCGGGCGGAAAGACATCGCGGCGGTCTGGCGGATCGCTTCGGAGGTCGCCTGGTCGAGCTGCCCCGGGACGTCCACGACGATGTTGGTACCGCCCTGGACGGTGATCTCGGTCTCCGCCACGCCCATCGCGTTCACGCGCTGGCTCATGATCTGGCGGGCCTGCTCCATGGCGGCGGCGTCGATCGCTGAGCCGTCACGGGACTGGGCCTGAAGGATGACCTGAGTGCCTCCCTCGAGGTCAAGGGCGAGTTTGGGGGCGGCCTGCCAGCCTCCCTGGCTGACGCCGGCGCCGATCCCGCCGCCCAGCAGCAGGATGATCACCGCGAGAGCCACGAGGGCGATGCGACGTGCGGGCATGGTGCGTGGTTCCTCAGGACGACGGGCTCGGGGTCGGGAGCTCGCGCCCCCGGCACGCTGGATCAGTTCTGGCGGCGCTCGGCCTCGTGGCTGGCCGGGGAGGTGGTCACACCGGGGACCTCGCCCTCCCGGGCGGTCCCGGTGCTGCCCTCAGCATCCGGCTCGGTGAGGGTGGTCTCGGCGGACTGGTCGGCATCGGCGGTCTCGACGGCGTCGCTGTCCTCAGCGCCGAGGGCCTCCTGGTCGGTGCCCTCCTGCGGGTCGACCGCGGCGGCGATGGCCTGGCGCGCCCACTTGGACTGGGAGCCGTCCTCGGATTCGAGGATGACGACGTCGTCGTAGGTCTCGACGATCAGACCGAAGAACCCGGAGTGGGTGCGCACTTCATCGCCGACGCCCAGCTTGTTCACCATCTCCAGGTGCCGCTGCTGCATCTTCCGCTGGCGGCTGGAGAGGAACAGCATGGGCAGCAGCATCACGCCCATGATGAGAAGGAGCGGCAGGAAGGCTTCCACAGGTGTCCTTTCAGGGGGTGGGCTGGCGCATGGCGCCGGGCACCGGGCCCGGTCCTCGATGGTGTCCGACGGTCCACTGTACCTGCCGCAGCAGGTCCTGCCATGCCAGGGTGACGCAGCCGTCGTCGATGCTCGATATGCGGGGAATGCGGCTCAGAACCGGCCGAGCATCGGCGCGGTGCCCTCCTCGGGGGTGGGCGGCTCGAGCCCCAGGTGCTCCCACGCGGCGGGGGCGGCGGCCCGGCCCCGCGGGGTGCGCAGCAGGAAACCTTCCCGCACGAGGTAGGGCTCGACCATCGTCTCGACGGTCTCAGTCTCCTCCCCCACGGCGACAGCGAGGGTGGACAGGCCCACGGGGCCGCCGGTGAAGCGTCGGCACAGGGCCGAGAGCACCGCGCGATCCAGGCGGTCCAGGCCCCGCTCGTCCACTTCATAGACGCGCAGAGCCTCGCGTGCGGCATCGAGATCCAGGCGGCCGCTGCCGCGCACCTGCGCCCAGTCCCGCACGCGGCGCAGCAGGCGATTGGCGATGCGCGGAGTGCCGCGGGACCGGGAGGCGATCTCCCGGGCCGCGGCATCCTCGAGCTGCACCTCGAGGCGGTCTGCACTGCGGCGCACCACCTCGTGCAGCTCGGCGGCGGTGTAGAAGTCCAGGTGTCCGACGAAGCCGAAGCGGTCGCGCAGCGGAGCGGGCAGGAGCCCGGCCCGGGTGGTGGCGCCCACGACCGTGAAGGGCGGCAGGTCCAGCGGGATCGACGTCGCGCCGACGCCCTTGCCGACCACGACATCGACCCGGAAGTCCTCCATGGCGATGTAGAGCATCTCTTCGGCGGGGCGGGCCAGGCGGTGGATCTCGTCGATGAACAGCACCTCCCCCTCGTCGAGGGAGGAGAGGATCGCCGCGAGGTCCCCGGCATGCTGAATCGCGGGCCCGGAGGTGATGCGCAGCGGCGCGGACAGCTCCGCGGCGATGATCATCGCCAGGGTGGTCTTGCCCAGGCCCGGCGGCCCGGACAGCAGCACATGCTCAGGGGCGCGTCCCCGCCCGACGGCAGCGTCGAGCACGAGGGAGAGCTGGTCGCGCACCACCTGCTGGCCGACAAACTCGTCGAGGCGGCGCGGACGCAGCGCGGCCTCGGCGGCGCGCTCGGGGGCGACGGCATCGGGGCTGGTCAGCGGCGATTCAGTGGTGTTCGTGGCCTCGGCGCTCATCGCGTCCGGGCTCTGCGCGGCTTCGCTCATCGGTGGCTCCCGAGGCGCCGCAGGGCCTGGCGCAGCAGCGACGCCGCATCCACGTCAGCGCCAGCCCCACCGTCGGTCCCGGTGATCTCTTCGCGTGCGGCGGTGACCGCACCGTGCGCGGCCTTCTCTGCCCAGCCGAGCCCCACGAGGGCCTCGACCACATCGGCATCCGCACCGGTGACCGGGGCGGGGGCGTCCGCCCGGGCTGGGGCGGAGGCGCTCTCCGTCGGGGCCGGGAGCTTCCCGCCGAGCTCCAGGAGCATGCGGGAGGCGCCCTTGGGGCCGATGCCGGGGATGCGGGTGAGCGCCTTCTGGTCCTGCTCGGCCACGGCACGCCGCAGCTCCTCGGGATCCATCACCGTCAGCACGGCCAGGGCGGTGCGCGGGCCGATGCCGCTGACGGACTGGATGATCCGGAAGGTCTCGGCCTCCTCCGCCTGCGGGAAGCCGTAGAGAGTCAGGGCGTCCTCGCGCACGATCATCTCGGTGTGCAACATGAGCTCGGCCCCGTGCCGGGTCGCGGACAGGGCCTGCGGAGTGGTGCGCACCAGGTAGCCCACCCCGGCCACCTCGAGGATGAGGAAGTCCAGGCCGATGCGGGTGACGGTGCCGGTGAGGGTTGCGATCACGGGGACACCCTAGAACACGTGTTCGATCACTGCCGGGAGGTGGAGCGTTCCCGGGCGCGTCGGGCCTCCCGCTCGGCGCGCGCCCAGATGGCCTGGGCGCTGGTGCGGGCGCCGCCGGTGGCATCCAGGGCCACCGGTCCCCCACCGCGCCACAGCTGGGTGAGCGCGATCGCCACCGCATCGGAGGCATCGGCGGGCTGCGGGGCGGCGTCCAGCCGCAGCACCTTCATCAGCACGGTCTGGATCTGCTTCTTGTCGGCGCGGCCGCTGCCGGTCACCGCGGCTTTCACCTCGGAGGGGGTGTGCTGGGCGGTGGGGATGCCCCGCTCGGCCGCCTCGAGCAGGGCGATGCCGGAGACCTGGGCCGTGCCCATCACGGTGGAGATGTTCGATTGGCTGAACACGCGCTCGACGGCCACGGCATCGGGGCCGAACTCCTCGAGCGCCGCACGCAGTCCGCGCGCGATCGTGAGCAGGCGCTGATCCAGCGGGTCCTCGGCGGCGGAGCGGATCACGTGGGCCTGCACGAGGCGCGCGCGCCGCCCGCCCAGGGCGTCCACGATCCCTACGCCGCAGCGGGTCAGGCCGGGGTCGATCCCCATCACGCGCAGCGTCGTCACGGTGCTCCTCATCCGGGGTGGGCCCGGGATCCGGGGCGACGGTCCGCGCGGCGGAGCGGCGGACCGTCGCACAGGTCAGTCCTCGTCCTCGAGCTTGGCGGCGATATCGTCGGGGATGTCGAGGTTGGAGTAGACGTTCTGCACGTCGTCGCTATCCTCGAGCGCCTCGATAAGACGCAGTGCCTTCTTCGCGCCATCAAGGTCCACGGGGGTGCGCATCGTGGGCACGAACTGCGCCTCGGCGCTGTCGTAGTCGATGTCCGCTTCCTGCAGCGCGGAGCGCACCGCCACGACATCCGTGGCCTCGGAGATGATCTCGAAGGTCTCGCCCTCGTCGTTGATCTCCTCGGCGCCGGCATCGAGCACGACCTCGAGCAGCTCATCCTCCGTGTGCTCACCCTTGGCGAGCGTCACCACGCCGCGGCGCTCGAAGAGATAGGCCACCGAGCCGGATTCGGCCATGTTGCCACCGTTGCGGCTGAAGGCCAGCCGCACCTCGGAGACCGCACGGTTCTTGTTGTCGGTGAGGCATTCGACGAGCACGGCCACGCCACCGGGCGCGTATCCCTCGTACATGAGGGTCTCGTAGTTCACTCCCCCGCCGTCGAGACCGCCGCCGCGCTTGACGGCGCGGTCGATGTTGTCATTGGGGACGGAGGACTTCTTCGCTTTCTGGATGGCGTCGTAGAGCGTCGGGTTGCCCGCGGGATCGGGGCCGCCCATGCGCGCGGCCACCTCGATGTTCTTCACCAGCTTGGCGAACAGCTTGCCGCGCTTGGCGTCGATGACGGCCTTCTTGTGCTTGGTCGTCGCCCACTTGGAATGCCCGGCCATCTCTCTCCTCCCATCTCGTCCGCCACCACATGGCAGAATGCCGCCCCAGTCTAGGCGACCGGGCAGGCAGGGGCCGACGGGCGCGGGCCGACAGGCAGCGATGTCACCTGCGCGCGGGGTTCGCAGGGCATCGCAGCCTCGGCGCGCCGGTGGTGCCGCAGATCAGGAGCGCACGACCGGCGCGCTGAGGGAGCCGATCAGGCGCCGGTCGGCCGTGATGGCCTCGAGCAGGTGGCGTTCGCGGGCGCGAGTGCGAGGCGTGGCCCGGGCAAACAGGACGCTGTGCCGCTCGAGCCCCAGGGCGATCGCGGTGCGGATGAGGTGGCGCATGCCCAGGCGCGCCACCGCGCCGTGGCGGCGGGCCCAGCGTTCGGCCTTGCCGCGGCGGCGCATCGAGACGAGCATCTCCACCTCCTCGGGGGAGAACCAGCCGGCCCGTCCGTAGGCGGACAGCTGTCGGCGCAGGATCCGTTTCTCCCGCAGTCGCAGCACGATCACCAGGGCGCTGAGCAGCAGGAAGATCGGCACCTGCACGATGAGGTAGTAGCGCAGGAACCCGGCCATCGGGTTTTCGGGATCCATGGGGATGAAGAAGGTGGAGCCGTTCCACAGGGCGTGCAGCACCATTCCCAGGGCGAGCCCGCCGATGCCGAGGCCGAAGTAGAGCATGAGCGAACGCCGTTCGGCGGCGATGCCGAGCCCGAGCCCGGCGAGCGCGGTGAAGGACACATGCGCGAAGGGGGAGAGCAGACCGCGCATGAAGAAGATCTCCCAGAAACCGGCCAGCTGCCCGGAGGCCTGAGCCTCGTGGAAAGAGTTCGCGAAGTACAGGATGTTCTCGGTGAAGGCGAAACCGCCGGCGATCAACGCGGCGTACACCACGCCGTCGATCGGCCCGGCGATGTAGCGGCGGCCGAAGACCAGCAGCAGCACAAGGCCCAGCGATTTGAAGCTCTCCTCGACCACGGGAGCCTGGATGACCGCGCCGAGGAACTGCTGGACCACGGGATGGGCGTCCTCGGGGGTGATCGCGGAGGTGAAGTACGGGCCGAACAGCAGCGTGGTGACAATCGAGCCGATCGCTCCCCAGGCGAAGGCATAGCCGAGGCTGCCCAGGGGCTGCGGGGTGTACCGGTCGATCCACCACACGGCGGCGACAACGATGCCGACGGGCACGAGCGCAGCGGTGAGCGCGACCAGGGAGGTGCCGATCCCCATCGGGATGAACACCTTGATCAGCAGATAGATCAGCATGCCCAGCAGGATCAGGGCGCTGGCGATAGCGGAGGCCAGCACGAGCCAGCGCACCCAGCGGGCGGGCCGTCGCAGCGGCGCGGGGTCCGCTCCCAGACGGCCGGGGGCTCGGGGGTCCACCCGGTCGATGTCATAGCCGTAACCGGTCGTGGGTGCTCCCGCGCGCGGCGGTGCCTCCGTGCTGCTCATCGCTCCCCCGTTCGATCTTCGGCGCCGGGCCGGTCCTTGGTGCCCGGTCGATCATCGGTGCCCGGCCAGGCCGCGGCGTAGAGCCGACGGGTGTCCGCCAACAGGATCGGCACCGCCTTGGTGCGCGCCACGATCGGCAGGAAGTTCGCATCTCCCCGCCAGCGCGGCACCACGTGCTGGTGCAGGTGGGCGGCGATCCCCGCACCGGCCACCTCGCCCTGGTTCATACCCAGGTTGAACCCGGCTGGGGCGGAGACCTCACGGATCACGCGCATGGCGGTGCGCGTGAGCTCCGCAACCTCCGTCACCTCCGCATCGGTGAGGTCGGTGTAGTCCGAGACGTGCCGGTACGGGCACACCAGCAGGTGCCCGGAGTTGTAGGGGTACAGGTTCAGGATCACGTAGGCCACCTCGCCGCGGTGGACGATCAGGGCGTCCTCGTCGCTGCGCTGCGGTCCCCGGCAGAAGGGGCACTGCTGGCCGTCATCGGGGTCCTCGGGCTTGTCCTGCCCGCCGATGTACGCCATGCGGTGCGGTGTCCACAGCCGCTCGGTGTCATCGGGGATGCCCGCGAAGTCGCGGGCATCCTCGATCGTCGGGTCCTCGTGGCCGCCCGTCCCCTGCGCTCCCCCCGCTGGGATCACACCTGCACCTTGTCCCGGATCGCCGTGACGATGCGCTCTACAGCTTCGTCGACGGGGATGCCGTTGTCTTGGGAGCCGTCGCGCAGGCGGAAGGAGACCGCGCCCTTGTCCTGGTCCTCGCCACCGGCGATCAGTAGGTAGGGCACCTTCTCCTTGGTGTGGGTGCGGATCTTCTTCTGCATGCGGTCATCGGAGGCGTCCACCTGGACGCGCACCCCGTGCTCGCGCAGCTTCGCGGCGACCTGCTCGAGGTAGGGCACGTACTCAGCGGCCACGGGGATGCCGACCACCTGCACGGGGGCCAGCCACACCGGGAACGCGCCCGCGTAATGCTCGGTGAGCACCCCGAAGAACCGCTCGATGGAGCCGAACAGAGCACGGTGGATCATCACCGGGCGCTGGCGGGAGCCGTCGGGCGCGGTGTACTCCAGGTCGAAGCGCTCCGGGAGGTTGAAGTCCAGCTGGATGGTGGACATCTGCCAGGTGCGGCCGATCGCGTCCTTGGCCTGGACGGAGATCTTGGGGCCGTAGAAGGCGGCGCCGCCGGGATCGGGCACGAGATCCAGACCCGAGGCGGTGGCGACCTCCTCGAGCGTGCGGGTGGCCTCCTCCCAGGTCGCGTCATCGCCCACGAACTTCTCGGGGTTCTTGGTGGACAGCTCGAGGTAGAAGTCTTCCAGCCCGTAGTCCTTGAGCAGGTCCAGCACGAAGGTCAGCAGCGTGGTGAGCTCCTCGCGCATCTGCTCGCGGGTGCAGTAGATGTGCGCATCGTCCTGCGTGAAGCCGCGGGCGCGAGTGAGACCGTGCACGACGCCGGACTTCTCATTGCGGTACACGGTGCCGAACTCGAACAGCCGCAGCGGCAGCTCGCGGTAGGAGCGGCCGCGGGAGCGGAAGACGAGGTTGTGCATCGGGCAGTTCATGGGCTTGAGGTAGTAGTCCTGGCCCTGCTTGGTGATCTGCCCGGTCTCGTCACGCTCCTCATCGAGGTGCATGGCGGGGTACATGCCCTCCTGGTACCAGTCCAGGTGGCCGGAGGTCTGGAACAGCTGCCCCTTGGTGATGTGCGGGGTGTTCACGAAGGAGTAGCCGGCCTTCACGTGCTGGCGGCGGGAGTATTCCTCCATCTCCATGCGGATCATCGCGCCCTTGGGGTGGAAGACCGCCAGGCCCGAGCCGATCTCGTCGGGGAAGGAGAACAGATCCAGCTCGCTGCCCAGCTTGCGGTGGTCGCGCCGCTCGGCCTCGGCGATGCGCTCCTGGTGGGCGCGCAGGTCCTCCTTGGTGGCCCAGGCGGTGCCGTAGATGCGCTGCAGCATCGGGTTCTTCTCGCTGCCGCGCCAGTAGGCGGCGGCGGAGCGGGTGAGGGCGAAGCCGTTGCCGATGTGCTTGGTGGTGGGCAGGTGCGGGCCACGGCACAGGTCCGTCCATACCACCTCATCGCGGCGGTTGACGTTGTCGTACATGGTCAGCCCGCCCTCGCCGACCTCAACGGAGGCGCCCTCGGCAGCATCGGCAGCGCTCGACTTCAGGCCGATGAGCTCCATCTTGTAGGGCTCATCGGCTTCCTCGGCGCGGGCGTCATCGTCGGAGATCTCGCGGCGCACGAAGCGCTGGCCCTCCTTGATGATGCGCATCATCTGCTTCTCGAGGGCCTTGAGGTCCTCGGGGGTGAAGGGCTCGGCGACGTCGAAGTCGTAGTAGAAGCCGTCGGTGATGAAGGGGCCGATGCCGAGCTTCGCTGCGGGATTCACCTTCTGGACGGCCTGGGCGAGGACGTGCGCGGTCGAGTGCCGCAGAATGTTCAGCCCGTCTTCGCTGGTGATCTCCACGCCCTGGACGTCCTGTCCGTCCTCGACGGCGGTCGCGAGGTCGCGCAGCTGACCGTCGATCCGCAGGGCGATGATCTCGGAGCGGCCCGTGAACAGCTCGGTGCCCGTGGTCCCGGCGGTCGTGGCGTGCGGAGTGCCATCGAGGGTGATGCGGATGTCCATGGCGGACGGGGGCTGATTCACGGTGCTGTTCTCCTTGGATCGGGTCGATCCGACCGACGATGCCGGATCCACCCGTGATCGTAGCCGCCTCAGCGGGCGCGCCGCACTGCGGCGTGCTCAGCGCAGCACGGAGCTCAGCAGCAGTGACGTCTCAGAGTTGACCACGCCCTCGATGCCGCGCAGGCGCCGCAGCACCGCATCGAAGGCCGGCAGGTCTCGGCAGACGATCTCCGCCACCAGATCCCAGCCGCCGTTGGTGGTGTGCAGTGCCTGGATCTCCTCGAAGCCGCGCAGGTGGCGGATCACCCGGTCGGTGGTGCGCCCCTCGACCTCGATGAAGCTCACGGCCCGGACCTGGCCGAGCGCTGCAGGCTCACGCACCCGCACCGTGTACCCGGTGATCACGCCCCGCGCGGCGAGGGCATCCATGCGCGCGGTGACGGTCGCGCGGGAGACGCCCAGGCGCTCGGCCAGGTGCGTGATGGGAGCGCGTCCGTCGGTGCGCAGCGCTGCCAGGAGCCGCTGATCGAGGTCGCTGAGGGCTGACATGAACAGCATGCTAATCAGACCCCGACACATTGCGAAGCTATGGCGAAAATTTCGCGCACGTCGCCTCTTGAGCACGCACTTCGTTCTCCGTAGCGTCGGGCCAAGCGTGCCCAGGTGCTGCGCGAGGCACCGCACGCTGACTGGAACTGCACGATGACTGGACCAGGGCACGACGAGGTGCCGGGAAGGATGCGAGATGACCGATCTGCTCGATGTGGCCGCGATGGCGCGCTGGATTCAGCGCGATGGTGCGGAGGCGATCCTGCGCGGCATGGCGCAGTACGTGGAGGATGACTACCGGCGCTTCGACCGCTTCGACAAGACGCCGCGCGTGGCCTCCCACACCCCGTTCGGCGTGATCGAGCTGATGCCCACCTCCGATGGTGAGCTGTACTCCTTCAAGTTCGTCAACGGTCATCCGCTGAACCCGGCGCGCGGGTTCCAGACCGTGACAGCCTTCGGCGCCCTGGCGGATGTGGACAACGGGTACCCGATCTTCCTGGCGGAGATGACACTGCTGACGGCGCTGCGCACCGCGGCGACCTCCGCGATGGCCGCGAAGCACCTGGCCCGGCCGGACTCCCGCATCAGCGCGATGATCGGCTCCGGCTCGCAGTCTGAGTTCCAGGCCCTGGCGATGCGGGCGGTGCTGGGCATCGAGGATTTGCGGATTTACGACATCGATCCCGCGGCGATAGACAAGATGTGCCGCAACCTCGAGCCGCTGGGCTTCCGGATCCACCGCGCCGACTCGCCGCAGGAGGCCGTCCAGGGCGCGGACATCGTCACGACGTGCACCGCGGACAAGGCTCTCGCCACGATCCTCACCGACGACATGGTCGCCCCCGGCATGCACCTGAACGCGATCGGCGGGGACTGCCCTGGCAAGACCGAGCTGGAGGCCGCGGTCCTCGACCGCGGACCGGTGTTCGTGGAGTTCACGCCGCAGACCCGGATCGAGGGCGAGATTCAGCAGAAGGATCCCGACTTCCCCGTGGTGGAGCTGTTCGAGGTGCTCTCCGGCGCGCACCCGGGCCGTGAGAGCGCCGAGCAGGTGACGATCTTCGACTCCGTGGGCTTCGCGGTCTCCGACTTCGCGGGGCTGCGCTACGCGCGCGAGGCGAACCTCGGCACCGAGCTGATGGGACAGGTGGACCTGGTGGCGGATCCCGAGGATCCCAAGGACCTGTTCTCCCTGGTCGCTGCCCTCAGCCCGGTGGGCTGAGGATGAGCCTCACGGACGTGCTCTCCCCCGTCCGAGGTGCCCAGGTTCCGCTCACCGACGCGGATGCGCGCGCGGCCCGCGCGGCGGATGCCTCCGGGCTGCGCACGGCGCAGTCGCCATCGGCCGTGTTCCTGGTGCGCCCCCACCACTTCACCCCGAACCCGGTCACGCGGGCGGACAACGCCTTCCAGCGCCTGGCCGACGGCAGCCCCGCAGACGTCGCCGCGCGAGCTCGCGCGGAGGTGACGGCCCTCGCGGCGGCGCTGCGGCGGGCCGGTGTCGCGGTGACGGTGTTCGACGACGCCTCCGCCCGCCGCCCGGACAGCGTGTTCCCGAACAACTGGATCACCACCCACGCCGACGGGACGGTGTGCCTGTTCCCGCTGTACGCCCCGAACCGTCGTCCCGAACGACGTGGTGATGTGCTGCGACGCCTGCGCCAGGGCTTCGTGGTGCGCCGCGTGGTGGACTACTCCCCCGGCGAGGAGGACGGCCGGTTCCTCGAGGGCACCGGCGCGATGGTGCTCGACCATGTGCACCGGGTGGCCTACGCCTGCCGGTCCCGGCGGATGGACGAAGAGCTGCTGGCGGAGTTCTGCCGTGACCGCGGCTACGTGCCGCTCGTGTTCGATGCGAGCGATGCGACGGGCGTGCCCGTATACCACACGAACGTGCTCATGAGCATCGGCGAAGAGATCGCCGTGATCGGCGCGGAGATGATCCGGGACCAGATCCAGCGCGAGCGGGTGCTGCACGCGCTGCGCGAGAGCGGCCGCACCGTGGTCGAGCTGACCGAGGCGCAGGTGCGCTCCTTCGCGGGGAACTGCAAGGAGCTGACTGGCCGCGGCGGCCCGGTGCTGGCGATGTCCACCACCGCCCATGCCTCGCTGCAGCCGGATCAGCTGGCGATGCTGGAGGCGCATGTGCGCGTGCTCGCGCAGCCGGTGCCGACGATCGAGGCGGCCGGCGGATCCGTACGCTGCATGATCGCGGGACTGCACCTGCAGCGCCGCGCGCAATGATCAGCGCGCCGGGCCGGGCTGAGACCAGCCCAGCCCGGCGCGCCGATCGGCCAGAAGCTCTGTGCGGCCAGAAGCTCTGTGCGGCTAGAAACACTCTTCTGCGGTCACAGGCTCGCCGCGAGCTCTCGCACCGCAGCAAGGGCCTGCTGCATGATCTCCTCGGCCCGGTCCGGTTCGTGGTCCATGCCCTCGGCGGCGTAGGACTCCACCTCGCAGCCCAGGAAACGGAACATTCCTGCGACGTACTGCGTGGCAGGATCCTGCTGGTTGAAGTGACCGCCGCTGGCCTGCAGGTGAACGACCTTCTTCCCGGTGATCAGGCCCTCGGGCTCCCCGGACTCGTTGTAGCGGAAAGAGATGCCGGAGCGGCAGACGGTGTCGATCCAGGCCTTCAGACGGGTGGGGATCGAGAGGTTCCACAGGGGGTTGGCGATCACCACGAGGTCCGCAGCGAGGAACTGCTTCGTGTACTGGTCGAACAGCGCGAGCTTGTTCTGCTGCTGCGCCGAGAGATGCGAGAAGTGCTCCCCCGCGGCCTGGGCCTCCCATGCGCTCATGAGGTCGAGGTCGATCTCCGGGACGGCGGTGTCGTACAGCCGGACCTCATCCACCGCGGCATTGGGATGTGCACTGCGCAGCCCCTCGAGAAAAGCATCGGTCATGGCCATGGAACGGGACTTGTCGGAGCCCAGGGGGTGGGCGCGGATGACGAGGACTCGCATGATGTCTCCTTCGACGTCGTACCCGGCGTGCGCCGAGCTGGATGTGCGGCTCGCAATCACCCTACGTGAGGAGCCTCACGTGTGCACCCGTTCCCACTCAGCCTCCTGCGGGTGCGGCCGGCAGGCGCAGCGTGACTGTAGATCCCTGGCCGTGCCAGGAGGCGAGGTTTGCCGTACCGCCGTGACGCTCCATGATCGCGCGCACCATGGGCAGTCCGAGTCCGGAACCTTCCGTCCCCCGCACCTCGCGGGAGCGTTCGAGCTCCTCCCACACCAGGGCCAGCTCATCGGCCGGGATGCCGCGCCCGGTATCGGCGATCTCGAGCACCACCTGGCCGTCCTCCTCGCGGCCCCGGATCTCGATCGCGTCCCCGGGCGCGGAGTACTTCACAGCGTTGGTGAGCACATTGCTGAGTGCCAGGAACAGCAGGTCGGAGTCCGCGCTCACCGGTGGCAGCGGACGGGGTGCTCGCGGCAGGGAGATGCCGAGCCGGCGCTGGGATGCGCCGGGCAGTTCCCCGGCGCAGAGCACCACCTCATCGACCAGTTCGGCGAGGTTGACGGTGGAGCGCTCCAGCGTGGCGTGCTCCACCTCGCTGATCTTGCGCAGATCCCCCAGCAGCCCGCTGAGGCGGCGAGCCTGCAGGTCGATGCTGGCACGCTGCCGGTCGGAGGGTTCATCGGCGAGCGCCGCCCGGATCCCCTGGATGGGGTTCTTCATCTCGTGATCCAGCCGGGCCAGCAGTCGTCGGCGCCGTTCCGCATGCTCCTGCTGAGCTTCGGCGCGGACATGCTCCTCGCGCCGGCGCACAAGCGCCCCGACGGCGAGGGTGGGCAACAGGGCGAGGGCGGCGAGGAGCCCCACCAGCACCGGAACCCAGGTGAGGGAGCCGGTGATGCGGTAGTCAGGGCCGCCGCCGAGCAGCCACCACACCAGGCTCGTCACCAGGCCCAGTGCGGGCAGGGCGAGCAGAGCGGACAGGAGGAAGCGCCTCATGCGCGCTCCACCGCAGCCAGGAAGCGATACCCCGTGCCGGGAACGGTCTCGAGGTAGATCGGGGTGGAGGGATCGTCCTCGAGCACGCGGCGGATCTCAGCGATGCGGTGGTCTACCGCGCGCGTGGTGACGATCGACTCGAAGCCCCACACGCGTTCCATGAGGCGCTCCCTGCTGAACACCTCGTCGGGATGGCTCATGAGGAACTCCAGCAGCGCGAATGCACGCGGCGTGAGCGCCCTTTCCCGTCCGTCCAGCAGCACGCGCCGAGCGGGGCGCTCGAGCCGCACGTTCCCAGCCACCAGGGCCTCGGCCGCGCTCAGGGGCGCTACCCCGGCGATGCTGCGGCGCAGCACCGCGCGAATGCGGGCCAGCAGCTCGAGGGGGTCAAAGGGCTTGGTGAGGTAGTCATCGGCCCCCTCATCCAGCGCGGCGGCCCGCTCGAAGGTCTCCCCCACCTCGGTGAGCAGGATGACGGGCAGCCAATCTCCTTCGGCGCGGATGCGCCGCAGGGTCTCGCGGCCGTCCAGCACGGGCATGAGCACATCGAGGATCACGAGGTCCGGGCGCCGCGAGCTGATGCGGCGCAGGGCATCGGCACCGTCGATGGCCGTAGTGACCTCGAGGCCGTTGCGCTCGAGCACCGGGCCGAGATGCTCGCGGATCGTCGCATCGTCGTCGACGAGAAGGATCCTCGGCCGAGTAGCGGGAGGGAGCATCGGTGTCCTTCCGGTCAGGATCCGGTTGCGGGGCCGGCAGCCCCGCCCGGTTCAATGTCAGCCGTCATAGCGGATCTCCACCCGACGGTTCTGGGCGCGGCCATCGGGCTCGTCATTGCTGGCCACCGGGTCGGCTTCGCCGTGTCCGGTGACCTTCGGCTTCAGATCCGATCGCGATGCGGTGATCGCATCGGCCACCGCCTGCGCACGCTCCTTCGACAGCACGTCGTTACCGCGCTGGTAGGGCACATTGTCGGTGTACCCGTCGACGAGGATCTCCACCCCCTTCGGGACATCCTTCACGAGCTTCCCGATCTTGGCGGTCGCCGCGTCACTGAGGTCGCTCTTGCCGGTCTCGAACAGGATGTCGGAGGCGAGGGTGATGACCGTGTCCTCACCGTCGCGGTCGACGGTCTCCAGCGGCGTGATCTGCTTGTCCAGCGGGGCGATCATCGGGTCCAGGGGCGAGATGTTCTCCTCGCCATCGGCGAGGGCACGGCCGGCCAGTCCCACGGCGGCAAGGCCGAGCAGCATGACGGCTCCGCGTCGGCTCCAGGTGGCCTGCGGGGCGGGTGCGGCGCTCATCCTTCGATCTCCACGTCGGTCGCCATCGGAGCGCCGTCGACCAGGTTGACATCCATCGTGGTGACGTCCTTCGGCGGGGCGGCGAACATGGCGAAGGCGTAGAACGTCTGCCCGGGCAGGAATTCCGTTCCCTGGTACTCGGTCTGCGTGTACTGGTTCTGGTCGGACTTCATGACACCGTGGCGGTTGAGATTCACGGTGTCCACCGCGAACGGGTTCCAGCCCTGGCCCCCCAGGTAGTCCCAGAGCCAGGAGGACTCGACGTCCTTCGCTGAGGAATTGACGAGGAAGCTGAAGGTGGCGATGAGGGTCTCGCCGCTGCGGCGCAGGCCGTACAGCGAGACGGTCATCGTCGCCTCGGGGTCGCCGTCCACGACGGCAGGGATCTCGGCGGTGAAGACGGGCTCTCCGAGGTCGGCCGGGTTCACGCCCGCGGCCTGCGTCTCCTCATCGATGACGGTGTCTTCATCGCCGCCGCCGTCAGAGGCGGCCGGCTCGGTGCCGTCCTGCGGTCCGCTGCCGTCGGACGGCTCCTGCCCGTCCTCCTGCGGGGCGTTCTCGCCCTCTCCCCCAGAGGCACCGGAGTCCTTCTTCTCCTCGCCGAGGCTCAAGGAGCAGCCGGTGAGGCTCGCCGCGCCGAGCAGCGCGAGCGCAACAGCTCCGCGGCGCGACATGACGGATGTGCGTGCGGCCGTGGTCATGGTGGTCCTCCCCCATCGTGATGCGCGGCGTCTCCGCGCTGACGAGTAGGAGACTACGTATCGTCCGGCGGAGAAACGTCGCATCGGTGTACCAGGTGCGGCGCGTCTGTCGCAGTCCTGCGACACGAGGTTATCCGGCATGCGACAGGGCCCCGATCCGAAGATCGGGGCCCTGCTTCCCGTGCGCGATACTGGGATCGAACCAGTGACCTCTTCCGTGTCAGGGAAGCGCGCTACCGCTGCGCCAATCGCGCCGACGACGCCTGCGCGTCGCGGAGAGGTGGGTACGGGATTCGAACCCGTGTACACGGCTTTGCAGGCCGTTGCCTAACCACTCGGCCAACCCACCAGGGAGATGGCGTGCGCCGCCCCTCCATGCGAAACGGCGCTCCCGACGGGATCGTCGAGGCGCCGTTCCTCGGAGCGGACAACCGGATTCGAACCGGCGACCCTCACCTTGGCAAGGTGATGCTCTACCAGCTGAGCTATGTCCGCACGGGGGATCCGTGGATCCCGCGTGGGCGATACTGGGATCGAACCAGTGACCTCTTCCGTGTGAAGGAAGCGCGCTACCGCTGCGCCAATCGCCCTCGGTGCGCCCGCTCGGAAGCGGACTCGAAGAAGCCTACACGCTTTTCGGTGCGGTTCACGCCAGATCCAGTGTGACCTACATCCGATCCACTGCCGGTGAGTCCCCAGGACTCACCCCCGGTGACCTCGGCCACGGCCGGCCCCGCGCATTTGCCTCGAGCCATCGATGCGGACTACTGTTCTTCCTCGTCGGTCATGCCGCCGAGCGCATCGCTCAGCGCGGCACCTGGCACCTGCGGACGTAGCTCAGTTGGTAGAGCATCACCTTGCCAAGGTGAGGGTCGCCGGTTCGAATCCGGTCGTCCGCTCCATCCCTCCCCCGCGTCCTCGGACGCAGCGGGCGATTGGCGCAGCGGTAGCGCGCTTCCCTGACACGGAAGAGGTCACTGGTTCGATCCCAGTATCGCCCACCCTCTGACACGGCCCCGGCAGCTGCCGGGGCCGTCGTCGTTCCCGCGACCGTCATGCCCGTGTCACTCCTATCCTCTCCACCCGCGCGGTCACGTGGATCACCCCGCGATGGTCATCCAGGTCACGGGGAGGTGTCCACCAGGTGACCGACCCCGCACGGTCAGGCCCCGAGCACCGGATGGACCGCGGAGGGGACGTACTCTGAGCCCATGCAGATCTGGACCGGACAGTCCTACCCCCTGGGTGCCACCTTCGACGGCTCGGGCACGAACTTCGCACTCTTCTCGGAGGTCGCCGAGCGCGTCGAACTGTGCCTCATCGACGATGACGGCAGCGAGCGTCGCATCGAGGTCACCGAGGTCGACGCCTACGTGTGGCACGTCTACCTCCCCGCGGTGCAGCCCGGTCAGCGATACGGCTACCGCGTGCACGGCCCTTACGACCCGGCCTCCGGGCACCGCTGCGACCCCAGCAAACTGCTGCTGGACCCGTACGCGAAGGCGATCGCCGGCATGGCCTCCAACCATCCTTCGCTGTACAGCTACGACTTCGATGACCACGCCCAGCGCAACACCGAGGACTCCGGTGCGCACACCATGCACTCCGTCGTGGTCTCGCCCTACTTCGACTGGGGCAACGATCACCCCCCGGCCCATGAGTACCACGACACCGTCATCTACGAGGCCCACGTCAAGGGCCTGACCATGCAGCACCCGGACATCGATGAGTCGATCCGGGGCACCTATGTGGCGATGGGCCACCCGGCGATCATCGAGCACCTCAAGGAGCTGGGTGTCACGGCTGTCGAGCTGATGCCCGTGCACCAGTTCGTCCAGGACGGCCACCTGGTGGAGAAGGGCCTGCGCAACTATTGGGGCTACAACACCATCGGCTTCTTCGCCCCGCACAACGAGTACGCCTACGCCGGGGACGCGGGTCAGCAGGTCCAAGAGTTCAAGCAGATGGTGAAGAACCTGCACGAAGCGGACATCGAGGTGATCCTCGACGTGGTCTACAACCACACCGCCGAAGGCAACCACATGGGCCCCACCCTGTGCTTCCGCGGCATCGACAACGCCGCCTACTACCGCCTGGTGGAGGAGGACCGCTCCCACTACTACGACACCACCGGCACCGGGAACTCGCTGCTCATGCGCACGCCGCATGTGCTGCAGCTGATCATGGACTCGCTGCGGTACTGGGTGACCGAGATGCACGTGGACGGCTTCCGCTTCGATCTGGCCTCCACGCTCGCCCGGGAGCTGCACGAGGTGGATCGCCTCTCGGCGTTCTTCGACATCATCCAGCAGGATCCGATCATCTCCCAGGTCAAGCTGATCGCCGAGCCGTGGGATCTGGGCGAGGGCGGCTACCAGGTGGGCGGCTTTCCGCCGCTGTGGTCGGAGTGGAACGGCAAGTACCGCGACACGGTGCGGGACTTCCACCGCTCTGAGCCGGGCAAGCTCGCCGACTTCACCTCGCGTCTGGCCGGCTCGTCGGATCTGTACCAGCACACCGGCCGCACCCCGATCGCCTCGATCAATTTCGTCACCGCGCACGACGGTTTCACCCTGCGGGACCTGGTCTCCTACAACGACCGCCACAATGAGGCCAACGGCGAGGGCGGCAACGACGGCGAGAGCCACAACCGTTCGTGGAACTCCGGCGCCGAAGGGCCGACGGAGGATGCGGACGTGCTGGCGCTGCGCACCCGTCGGGCGAAGAACCTCATGGCCACGCTGCTCCTCAGCCAGGGCGTGCCGATGATCCTGCACGGCGACGAGATGGGCCGCACCCAGGACGGCAACAACAACACCTACTGCCAGGACAATGAGCTGTCCTGGATGGACTGGGACCTGGATGCACACCAGCAGGACATGCTGGCCTTCACCCGGGAGATGATCGCCCTGCGGCAGGAGCATCCGATCTTCCGGCGGCGCCGCTTCCTGCAGGGCACGGTGCGCGACGGCGCCGAGAGCGAGCTGCCGGATGTGGAGTGGTTCGCCACCGACGGGGAGCCGATGACCCAGGAGGACTGGGACGAGGCGCAGAACAAGTGCCTGACCATGTTCCTCAACGGCTCCGCGATCCCCGAGCCCAATCAGCGCGGCGAGCAGATCGTGGACGACTCCGCCCTGGTGATGTTCAACGCCTCCGGCAATGACGTGAACTTCACCCTGCCGCCCGCGCATCACGGGGAGCAGTGGGAGGTGGTCCTGGGCACCGGCGACACGATCGACGTGGGCACCACGCTCGAGGCCGGTGCGACGCTGACCCGACCGGGCCACTCCCTGCTGATTCTCCTGCGTCCGCCAATGGACCTGGACGCCGAGGAGACCGAGAGCGCGGACACGGACCGTCCGGCCCGCGCCTGAGACCAACCTGCCCCGTCGGCCGGGCTGCGCCAGCGCGCCCGGCCGACCAGCCGTCGAGCCGAGGAGCCCCATCGTGAGCACCGCACCCGCCGCCCCCACCTCCCTGACCTCCACTCCGCCCGCTGCGCCTGCCGCCCCCACGTCGACCTACCGGCTGCAGCTGAGCGCGGAGTTCACCGCCGATGACGCGGTGCGGGTGGTGCCGTATCTGGCGCGGCTCGGCGTCGGGCACCTGTTCTGCTCCCCCGTCCTGCAGGCCGCGCCCGGGTCGATGCATGGCTATGACGTCGTGGATCACACGCGCATCAGCGCGGAGATCGGCGGTGAGGCGGCCTTGCGGCGCCTCGCCGCGAAGGCGCATGACCACGGCCTGGGCCTGATTGTCGATGTGGTCCCCAACCACATGGCGATCCCCACCCCGATCTGGCACAATCGCGCCCTGTGGTCGGTGCTGCGCGAGGGCCCCGCCTCCCCGTACGCGGCGTGGTTCGACGTGGAGCTCTCGGCCGAACGGTCCCTGCTGGTGCCGGTGCTGGGCCGCCCGATCGGCGCGGTCCTCGCCGATGGTGAGATCACCCTGGAGGAGGTCGATGTGCCGCAGGCCGACGGGTCGGTGCGCACCGAGACGGTGGTGCGGTACTTCGAGCACGTGCTGCCGGTCGCGGAGGGCACCGAGCATCTGGGGCTCGCGGATCTGCTGGATCGCCAGTGGTACCGCCTGGCGTACTGGAAGGTCTCCGATGAGGAGCTGAACTACCGGCGCTTCTTCGATGTGAACACCCTCGCCGCGGTGCGAGTGGAGGACCCCGAGGTGTTCGCGGCCACCCATGAACTGCTGCTGGGCCTGCAGGCTGAGGGCGTGATCGACGGCTACCGCATCGACCATCCCGATGGGCTCGCCGATCCGCGCGGCTACCTGCGGGATCTGCACGCAGCCTCCGGGGGCGCCTGGACGGTGGTGGAGAAGATCCTGGAGGGCGAGGAGCATCTGCCCTCCGATTTCCCCTGTGCGGGCACCACGGGCTATGACGCGCTGTGGCGCGTGGGCGGGCTGTTCCAAGATCCGCATGGCGCGCTGGGGCTGACGCATCTGTGGCAGCGTCGCACCGGGGATCTGCGCCCCTTCGCGGAGATCGCCCGGGAGTCTGCGGCGCTGATCATGTCCACCAGCCTGTGGGCGGAGATCGAGCGGCTGACCACGCTGATCCACCGCATCTGCCAAGAGGACATCCGGCTGCGGGACACCACGCGGCGGAACATCCAGACCGTGATCGTGGCGCTGCTGGGGTCGATGGATCGCTACCGCGCCTACATCGTGCCCGGGGAGCCGGCGCCCGGATCCGAAAGGGCGGTGCTCGAGCAGGCGGCGGCCCGGGCCCGCACCGAGCTGGGGGACGATGAGGATCTCACGGCGACGCTCGAGATCGTGCTGGCGCTCGTGTGCGGCGATGAGGTGGGCAGCGCGGGCCGCACCCGGCGCGCCGAGCGCGACGAAGTGGTGGTGCGCTTCGCCCAGACCTGCGGGCCAGTGCACGCCAAGGGCCTGGAGGACACCGCCTTCTACCGCTACACCCGCTTCGCGCCGGTGACGGAGGTGGGCGCGGATCCGGAGCGGATCGGCGTGGAGCCCGATGAGCTGCACGATCACGCCCAGCACATGCTGCGCACCTACCCCGATGCGATGACGACGCTGTCCACGCATGACACCAAGCGCAGCGAGGACGTGCGCGCACGCCTGGCGGTGCTGACGGAGCTGCCGCTCGAGTGGTCCCTGGTGGTTCAGGAGCTGGATCGCACGACGAGTGCGCACCGTGGCGACCGCGTGGATGGCGCGATCGAGCTGCTGCTGTGGCAGGTGCTGGCTGGCTGCTCCCCGCTGCACGGCTGTGACGCGCCGCCGCTGGATGCCGAGCGGCTCGAGAGCTACCTCGCCAAGGCGATGCGCGAAGCGAAAGTGCACACCACCTGGACTGAGCAGGACGCCGACTATGAGCAGCAGGTCCAGGATTTGGGCCGCGCCGCGATCACCAGTGCGGAGGTCGCCGAGATCCTCGCGCAGTGGAACCGCCGCACCGCGAGCGCGCAGCGCGCCGCGATCCTCGGGCAGAAGCTCGTGCAGCTGACAATGCCGGGCGTGCCGGATGTGTATCAGGGCAATGAGCGGGTGGACTTCTCCCTCGTGGATCCCGATAACCGCCGCCCGGTGGATCATGCCGCGCATGCCGAGCGCCTGGTCCGCATGATCGACGGTGCCGGGCCGGAGGGGCTCGGCGATGAGAAGCAGTGGCTGACGCATCGGGCGCTCGTGCTGCGCAGGGAGCGGCCCGAGCTGTTCCGCGGCCGGGAGGCCTCCTACCGTCCGCTGCCCACGACCACCGCGCACGCCGTGGCTTTCGGTCGCGCCGTCGCCGACGGGCCGGTGGAAGCGGTCACCGTGGTCACGCGCCTGGCGAGCGGCCTTGAGCGGCGCGGCGGCTGGGGCGAGAACTGGATCGCCCTGCCTGAGGGGCGGTGGCGCGACCTGCTCACCGGGGCCGAGCATGACGGCGGACGCCTGCCCCTCGCCGAGCTGCTCAGCGGCTGGCCGGTGGCGCTGCTCGTGCCGGCGACTGCCCCGTCGGCCGCGCCGGAGACCACCCGATGAGCCGCCCCGTGCCGGAGCGCGCCTACGACCGCTACGAGGTGTGGGCCCCCGCCGCGTCCGCTGTGGACGTGCAGGTGGAGGGGGTCATCCATCCGCTGCGCCCGTGTGGCCAGGGGTGGTTCGAGTTGCCTGATCGGCCGGCCCGGCCCGGGGAACGCTACGCCTTCCGGCTCGATGGCGGGCCGCTGTGGCTGCCGGATCCGCGCTCGCTGTCCCAGCCCGACGGGGTCCATGCGCCGTCCGAGGTGGTCGATCCGCGGGCCCTGCGGGAAAACGTCGGCTGGCGGGGCGCTGACCTGCGCGGGGCGGTGCTGTACGAGCTGCACGTGGGCACGTTCACGCCCGGCCCGGACGGCCGCGGCGGCACCCTGGACAGCGCGATCGAGCGTCTTGATGAGCTGGTGGACCTGGGAGTGGACGCGGTGGAGCTCATGCCGGTGGCGACCTTCCCCGGTTCCCGCGGCTGGGGGTACGACGGGGTGGGCCTGTATGCGACGCAAGCCGCCTACGGGGGCCCGGCGGCGCTGGCCCGTTTCGTCGCGGCGGCGCATCGGCGCGGCCTCGCGGTGCTGCTCGATGTGGTGCACAACCATCTGGGGCCTTCCGGGAACTACCTGGGCATGTTCGGCCCGTATTTCACGGATCACTACCAGACTCCGTGGGGCGATGCGGTCAACCTCGACCAGGAGGGCTCCGCGCAGGTGCGTGCCTTCCTGCTGGGCAGCGCCCGGCAGTGGCTCGTGGACGTGGGGGTGGATGGCCTGCGGCTGGATGCCGTGCATGAGCTGCGCGATGAGGAAGCATCGCAGCCTTTCCTCGCCGAGCTCGCCGATGCCGTCGCCGCCTGGGAGGAGGAGACCGGCCGGCCCCTCACCCTCATCGCGGAATCGGATCGCAATCAGCCCACGACCGTCTCGCCTACTGCTGTTGGCGGGCTCGGGATGGATATGCAGTGGGCCGATGATGTGCACCACGGGGTGCATGCGTGGATCACCGGCGAGCGCCAGGGCTACTACGGCGATTTCGGGTCCGCCGAGGCACTGGCGAAGGTCCTGACGGGCATGTTCCTGCATGACGGCAGCTACTCCTCCTTCCGCGGGCAGACGTGGGGTGCCCCGGTGGATCCCGCGAGCACCGACTATGACGCGCATTCCTTCGTCACCTTCCTGCAGGACCACGACCAGGTGGGGAACCGGGCGGCCGGTGACCGCATTCACCATGGCCTGCCGCCAGCGCTGCATGCGGCTGCGGCCGCGCTGATCTTGCTGGGGCCGGGCACGCCGATGCTGTTCCAGGGGGAAGAATGGGCGGCCTCGACGCCGTTCCCCTTCTTCACCGACCATGACGAAGAGCTTGGCCCCCTGGTCAGCGCTGGCCGGGCCGAGGAGTTCGCGGCGATGGGCTGGTCCGATCCGGTCCCGGACCCGCAGCAGGAGCAGACCTTCACCTCCGCGCTGCTGCGCTGGGAAGAGCGGGAGCAGGCCCCGCATGCGGCGATGCTGGAGTGGTATCGCACGCTGCTGCGGCTGCGGCGCGAGCACGAGGACCTGCGCGACCCGGATCTGCGCTCCGCGGAGGTGACCGTGCTGGGCGAGCAGACCGTGCTGCTGCGCCGCGGGAGCATCGGCGTGCTCGCCCACCAGGGAGAGCAGCCGCTCGAGGCGGCGCAGGTGCTCGATCAGGCCGGGATCTCTGCGGCCGATGGGGTGCTCGCGAGCTTCGGCGCCGATGCCGCAGATCCGGGGTACCTCCCAGGCCCGGGCGTGATCGTGCTGCAGCTCGCCTGACCGGCACTGCCCGCCACGGGGCCGTGCCGCTCTGGCAGGCTGCTCAGCCCAGCAGGGCGGCGCCGTCGCGGGTGAGGGAGGCCAAGCGTGACAGGGCCCGGAGATACTTCTTGCGGTACCCGGAGGTGAGCATCTCGGGGGTGAAGAGATCCTCGAGCACCCCGGGCTCAGAGGTCCCGGCGAGGGACAGCAGCACCGGGATCTGCTGATCGTAGAGACGGTCGACGAGCACCACGAAGCGCAGGGCGTCGTGGTGGTGGGTGAGCCCGCGCACCCCGGTGAGGTGGACACTGCGCACATCGTCGATCAGCGCCTCGTAGCGGGAGGGGTGCACCTGCGTGAGGTGGGCCAGCAGGTCCTCGAAGGCATCGAGCGTGGCACCATCGGCCGCAGCAGCGTGCTCGCGCAGCGCCTCCTCGGCCACGGCGGTGATCTCGGCGGTGGAGTCGCGGCGCCGGTAGTCCTCACCGTCGATCCGCAGCACCTCGAAACGCTCCGCCATCGCCTGGATCTCTCGCAGGAAGTCCTGGGCGGCGAACCGCCCCTCCCCCAGGGCGTCCGGGAGGGTGTTGGAGGTGGCGACGATCGCGACCTGCCGGTCGGACAGCTCGCGGATCAGCCGGGTCATGAGCAGGGTGTCGCCGGGGTCGTCGAGCTCGAACTCGTCGATGCACACGAGCCGGGATTCAGCCAGCAGATCCACGGCCTTCTGGAAGCCGAGCGCCCCCACCAGGTCCGTGTACTCCACGAAGGTGCCGTACACCCGCTGGCCGCCCGCCTCATGGAATAGGGAGGTCAGCAGGTGGGTCTTGCCGACCCCGAAGCCGCCGTCGAGGTAGATGCCGCGGGCTGGTTCGCTGCGGCGCCGCAGCTTGGAGAGGATCCCCCCGCGGGGCCGGTCCAGCGCGGCGGCGAAGGCGGCGATGCGCTCCTTGGCCTCCTGCTGGGAGGGGTGCGCGGGGTCGGGCACGTAGGTGTCCAGGCGGGCGCTCGCGAACCGCGGCGGGGGCACGAGGTCTGCGAGCATGCGCTCGAGAGACGGTTCGGGCCGGCGGTCGCTGAGGGCTTCGATCACCCGGCCGAGTCTAGGCGCAGGCCGTGAGCTGGCGGTGAGCCGCGAGCCTGCGGAATGATCGGTGCCACATGGTCCGGTGGGCCGACGGGGACATGCCCCGCGGCGCCGCCTGCTGTCCCCGGGGAGGTTCGATGCATCTGCTGCTGCGCCATGGTGCGGTGCTGCCTGCCTCGCTGCCGGTGCGCGATGACGCCGCGGGGGTGCAGCTGCTCGCCGAGCTGTATGCGCTGCCGCGCGATGCCGTGCGGGTGCGCGCCATGATGAACACGACGATCGACGGGGCGGTGGTGGGGGCCGATGGGACGAGCGGCCCGCTGCGCAATCCGGATGACTCCCTCGTGTTCTCGGTACTGCGGGCCCTCGCAGATGTGGTGCTGGTGGGGGCGCAGACGGCGCGAGCGGAGGACTACACCCAGGTGCAGGGGCATGCGGGGCTGCTCACGCCCTCCCGTCGGCCCGGCGGCGGGGACCGCCCGGTGCTGGCGATCCTCTCCCGCAGCGGTGAGCTGCCCCGCGGGGTGGATCCAGACGGCACCACGCTGCTCATCACCCCCGCCGCGGGGGCCAAGGACGCGGCGGAGCGCTCAGGGCTGCCGCGGGAGCGGGTGCTGGGGGCAGATACCCCGCAGCAGGTCATCGCGCTGCTCGCGGCGCGGGGGCTGCGCGGGATCCAGGCCGAGGGCGGCCCGTCGACCCTGGGATGGCTGCTGCACGCCGGTGTGCTCGATGAGCTGTGCCTGTCCACCACCCATCGGACCGTGGGTGGGGACTCGCCGCCGGTGCTGCGGGCGCCGGTGCTTGATCAGCCCTGGCAGCTGCGTTCCCTGCTGGTGGGCGAGCACGCGAGCAGCAGCCGTTACACGCGCCCGGCGTGAGCAGCTCCCCTGCGACACCGCGTCACAGGCGCAGGCCGATGGATCCTTCGAGGGCCGGCGCGGCGGGGTCGCGGACCGGGACGCTGATCTCGCCGACGTCCTCGAGGTCCAGGGCGTCGATGAGGAAGTCCGCCAGGCGCCGCTCGTACCGGGCGGGGTCCCGGTTCCACTCGCGGGTGTGGGAGGCGCCGTCGACCGGCACGTACTCGATGAGGTCCTTGCGGCGGGCGGCCAGCAGTCGGCTGGGCTCGGGCGGGACGGTGGCATCGTCCATGGCATGGAACAGCAGGGTGCGGTGGCGCAGATGCTCGGCGTAGTAGCTGGGGGTCATCTCATGCAGGGCGAGCGGTTCGTGCAGGCGCACCATCCTCGCGCCCATCTGGGAGGTCATCATCCACAGGGCCAGGCGCCGCATCGGTGCCGGGGCCTTCAGCGCGGTCGCGTGGTAGATGAGGATGTCCTGCCAGTCCACGGCTGGGGAGTCGAGCACGAGCGCGGCGATCTGCTCGCGGTGCGCTGAGCGCACGGAGGTGCGCAGCACGATCCCGCCACCCATCGACCAGCCCATCAGCAGGATTCGACGGGCGCCGTGGGCCAGGGCGAACTCGATCGCCGCCTCAGTGTCCTCCCATTCCGCCGACCCCAGGTGATGCATGCGGTCCGCGGAGGCCGGGGCCCCGGCGTCATTGCGGTAGGTGATGACCAGGCTGGTGAGCCCCAGGCGGTGCAGCAGGGGGATCACGCGCAGCGCCTCCCCGCGGGCGGATCCGTGCCCGTGCACGAGGATCGCCCAGGTGTCCGCGTGACCATCGGCCGCGCCGCGCACCGCATCAGGACGGACCAGCCAGGCGGGCATGTGCCCCACCGGGGATTCGATATGCACTTCGGTCGTGGGCAGTCCGTGCGCGGTGCGCGGGTCCCCGGCCCAGAAGAAACCGTTCGAGGTCGCCCGGTCCACGGCCAGCGGCACATCGGTGTCCGCGGCGAGCATCTGTCGCGCCACCGTGCGGGGTGTGGGGTGGCCGATGACCTCGCCGAGCCGCACATGCGCGGTGCCCGTGTTCTGCCGCAGCGCCATGACGCCTCCGCGCAACGAGGTGGGGTTCGCATCCAGGTGCACCCGGTCCTCGTGGACAGCGCGGACGGTGAGGTCGGGGCGGCCGCGCAGACCCTCGCGGGGCACCAGGGGCAGGCGCGCCATGACGCGCGCGCCCAGAGTCAGCAGGCCGCCGCTGAGTGTGAACGCCGCCGCAGCGCCGATAGCACCCATCACCGCTACCTCATGCCAGCGGGCGAGGTCGGGCCGGATCGGCGGGCTGGTGAGTGCGCGCTGGAGCAGCCCGGGAGGGCGCTGGGGCGTGGGTTCGCTGCTCATAGCGGGCAGTGTAGTGAGGGCGGCAATGCAGTGAGGACGGCAAAGTCGTGAGCACGGCAAGCCAGATATCATCGGCCCCATGAGCAGCGAGCAGATCGGTTCCTCCTCCTACCCGGTGGCGCTCAGCGCCGAGCAGTGGCGCGAACGCCTCTCCCCCGCCGAGTTCCACGTGCTGCGCGAGGGCGGCACGGAGCGTCCGGGCACCGGGGAGTACGAGGAGGTGCGTGAGGCGGGCACCTATGCCTGCCGGGCCTGCGGGGCAGAGCTGTTCACCGCGGACACCCAGTTCGATGCCCACTGCGGCTGGCCCGCATTCTGGGCGCCGACGGACTCTGCGGCGGTGGAGCTGCTGGAGGACACCTCGCTGGGGATGCGCCGGATCGAGGTTCGGTGCGCGCGCTGCGGCTCCCACCTGGGGCATGTGTTCGAGGGAGAGGGCTTTCCCACTCCCACCGATCAGCGGTACTGCATCAATTCGATCTCCCTGCGGCACAGCGACGACGCCTGAGCCGCTCACCCCGAGGCGCGGAGCCTAGCGAGGGCTGTCAGCGCGCTGTGGTCCCTGCACCCGGCGGGCACGACGGCGCGCCTGAGCGGGAGCGCGAGGGTGCGCGGATAGCCTCGCAGGGTGTCCGTCCATAGAATCCGCTCCGGTGATGACGCCTTCACCGCCGCGATCGATGCGATGATCGCGGCGCCGCTGCGCCCCGAGATGGTCTGGCGCACCATTCCTGCGCCGTCCCGGATGGCGCCCTCGACGTGGGCGTGCACAGGCGAGATCACGGTCCATGACGAGGAGCTCTCCTCGGGACGCCTCGTGATCCTCCACGACCCGGCCGGGCAGGAGTCCTGGGACGGGACGTTCCGGATGGTGGCGCTGGTGCAGGCACAGCTGGAGCCCGAGTTCGCGATCGAATCGATGCTGGGGGATGTGGCGTGGTCGTGGGTGACCGAGTCGCTCGAGCTGCATGATGCTGACGCCCGGGAGCTGGGCTGCACCGCCACGCGGGTTGTCTCCCAGTCCTATGGGGCGCTTGCAGGGCGCCCCTCCACGGTAGATGTGGAGATGCGGATCTCCTGGACCCCGGAGCCGGATGCGGCCGGGACCGTGGAGCTGGGCCCGCACTTCGCGGCCTGGACGGCGATGCTCGCGGCCGCCGGTGGTCTGCCGCCAGCGCCCCCGCGGATCGCGCCGATCGCGCCGACGCACCGGGCGCGCGCCCCGCATGCCGCTGCCGATGAGGGGCTCGCGTGAGCGCAGAGCAGAGCATCCCCAAGAACTCCCCTGACTCCCCGGGCTCCCCGGACTCCCCGATGCTGCGGGACCTCACGGCGCCGCGCGATGGACTCGTGCCGGTGATCGACCGGATCCAGCCGCTGCGCGCGTGGTGCGAGGCCGCCGCGCGTGCGCCGCAGGAACCGGTGGCGGTGGATGCTGAGCGTGCCTCGAGCTACCGCTACAGCGCCCGCGCCTACCTCATCCAGCTGCGCACCGCCAGCGCGGGCACCGCGCTGATCGACCCGCTGGCCTTCACGATCCCCCAGGGCCTGAAGACTCTGCTCGGGCAGCGTGAATGGGTGCTGCATGCGGCCGGGGCGGATCTGCCGAGCCTGGCGGAGCTGGGGCTTGTGCCCGCATCGCTGTTCGACACCGAGCTGGCGGCGCGCCTGCTGGGGATGGAGAAGGTGGGGCTGGGCGCCGTGGTCGCCGACACCCTGGGGCTGCGCCTGGCGAAGGAGCATTCTGCCGCGGACTGGTCGCAGCGTCCGCTGCCGGAGAGCTGGCTGGTGTACGCGGCGCTGGATGTGGAGGTGCTGATCGAGGTCAAGGATGTGCTCGCCCAGCGTCTCGCACAGGCGGGCAAGACCGCGTGGGCGCAGCAGGAGTTCGAGCATGAGCGCACCCATGAGCCGGGGCCCACGCGCTCGGCGAGCTGGCGGGGGCTGCACGGTCTGGGGGCGCTGAAGTCACCGAGGCAGCTCGCGGCAGCGCGCGCGATGTGGACGCGGCGCGATGAGATCGCTGCGCGCGAGGATCTGTCCCCGCATCGGGTGATCCGGGACCGGGATCTGGTGGCTGCGGCGAAGGAGGCTCCGCGGGGGCGGGAGGCTTTTGAGCGGGCGCTGCCGAAGGCGATGCGGGCCAAGGACCAGTGGTGGAAGACGGCCCGCAGCGGGGTGGAGCTGCCGGAGGCGCATCTGCCCGCACGGTCCGAGCGGTCCTATCCCCCGCCGCACAAGCTGTGGTCGAAGAAGTATCCGGAGGTGGCCGAGCGCTACCGGGCGGTGCGCGCGGCCGTCGCGCAGCGGGCCGAGGACCTCGAGCTGCCCAGCGAGAACCTGCTGCAGCCGGGACTGCTGCGGCACTGGGTGTGGGAGCACGAGGGCGCCGGCGCGGAAGAGGAGGTCGCCGCGGCGCTGCAGCAGCTGGGGGCGCGCCCCTGGCAGGTGGAGCAGTCCGCCCCCGTCATCCATCGGGCGATGCTCGAGGACGTCACTCCTCCCGCGACGAACGCCCCCTGAGCGGGGCGGTCAGTCGCGCCCGGGCCGCTCGAGGAAGGGTGCATCGGCCGGGCGGAGGGCGGCGATGCCCTCCCCGGAACGCACCGCAGCCAGCGCCAGCAAGGCGCTGACAGTGGTGGCGTTCGTGATCCGGCCATCGAGCGCCGCGGTGATGGCCTCCTGCAGCGGCACCCAGGCGGTGATGAGCTCCGCCTCCTCGTCGGTGCGCTCGAAGTCCAGCGTGGCCGCAGTGAGGCCGGTGGCGAGGTAGACGCGGATCACCTCGTCGCTGCCGCCGGGTGAGGGACGCAGATCCACCAGAGTGCGCAGGGCGGTGGCACTGACCCCCGCCTCCTCGGCGAGCTCGCGCAGGGCAGCGCGGTGCGGTGCCTCTCCGTCCCGGTCCAGCAGCCCGGCGGGGATCTCCCACAGCGTCGCGCCGACGGCATGGCGGTACTGCCGGATCAGCAGCACGCGGTCCTGTTCGTCCAGGGCGAGGACGGCGACGGCCCCGGTGTGGCACAGGTACTCGCGGTCGAAACGGACCTCGGCGGTGAAGTCGACGGTGTCGCGCACGAGGTCGAAGATCATGCCCTCGTGGAGGGTGCGTCGGGCGGCGACGGAACGCCGCCCGACCTCGTCGCGCAGCGCAGCGCCCGTCTCCAGGGCGGGCTCGGGACTGGTCTGGTCGGTCATCGTCTCACTCCTTGAAGCGCAGGGGCTCGGCGGGCTCGGGGTCGACTTCGAGCAGTCGCGTGTCCATCTGCGCCTGCAGGGCCGCGCCGATCAGCCCGGCGAACAGGGGATGCGCGCGGGTGGGGCGGCTGCGCAGCTCCGGATGGGCCTGGGTGCCGATGTAGTAGGGGTGCTCGCTGCGGTCGAGCTCGACGAACTCCACCAGCTCGTGACCGTCCTCGAGAGTGGAGGTGCCGGAGATCTTCAGGCCCGTCTCCTCGAGCCGGGCGCGGTAGGCATCGTTGACCTCGTAGCGGTGGCGGTGGCGCTCGGACACCTCGGTGCTGCCGTAGGTGTCGGCGGCGAGCGATCCCTCGGCCAGGTGATGCGCGTAGGTGCCCAGGCGCATGGTGCCGCCCAAGTCCCCATCCCCGGCGATGATGTCCCGCTGCTCGGCCATGGTGGCGATCACCGGGTCGGTGGTCTCCGGGTCGAACTCGGTGGAGTTCGCGCCGAGCAGGCCCAGCTGGTGCCGGGCGTGCTCGATCACCATGGACTGCATGCCCAGGCACAGGCCGAGGGTGGGGATGCGGTGGGTGCGGGCGTGGTGGAGGGCGCCGATCTTCCCGTCGACGCCGCGGATCCCGAAGCCGCCGGGCACGACGATCGCATCGACGTCCTTCAGCTGCTCGCGGGCGCCCTCGGGGGTGGTGCAGTCATCGGCCTGCACCCAGCGCAGGTGGATGCGGGCGCCGTGGTGGAACCCTCCGGCGCGCAGCGCTTCGGTCACGGAGAGGTAGGCGTCGGGCAGGTCGATGTACTTGCCCACCAGCGCAACGGTCAGTTCGTAGGCGGGGTGATGGACGCGCTGCAGCAGGTCTTCCCAGGCGGTCCAGTCCACATCGCGGCTGAGCAGGTTCAGGCGGCGGATCGCGTAGGCGTCCAGCCCTTCGGCGTGCAGCACCCGCGGGATGTCGTAGATCGAGGGGGCGTCCGGGCAGGTGACGACGGCATCGAGGTCCACGTCGCACATCGAGGAGATCTTCGCTTTGACGGAGGCGGGCAGCTCCCGGTCGCTGCGCAGCACGATCGCATCGGGCTGGATGCCGATCGAGCGCAGCGCCGCCACGGAATGCTGGGTGGGCTTGGTCTTGAGCTCCTGGGAGGGGCCGATGAACGGCACCAGGGAGACGTGGATGAAGAACACGTCATCCCGGCCGACGTCCTGGCGGACCTGGCGGGCGGCTTCGAGGAAGGGCTGGGATTCGATGTCGCCGACGGTCCCGCCGATCTCGGTGATGATCACGTCGACGTCTTCCCCGGCCTGGGCGCGCATGCGGTCCTTGATCGCCCCGGTGATATGGGGGATGACCTGGACGGTGTCGCCGAGGTATTCACCGCGCCGCTCCTTGGCGATGACGGTGGAGTACACCTGGCCGGTGGTGACGTTCGCATCGGCGGTGAGGTTCTCGTCGAGGAACCGTTCGTAATGCCCGATGTCCAGGTCCGTCTCGGCGCCGTCGTCGGTGACGAACACCTCGCCGTGCTGGAACGGATTCATCGTGCCGGGGTCCACGTTGAGGTACGGGTCCAGCTTCTGCATCCGCACGCGCAGTCCACGGTTCTTCAGCAGCATCCCAAGGGACGAGGCGGTCAGGCCCTTGCCGAGGCTCGAGACCACCCCGCCGGTGACGAAGATGTGCTTGGTCGCGCCGGGATTTCGGAACGGCTTGGTGGGGGCGGCGCTGATCCGCGGGAGAGGGCCGGTGGTGGGCGTGGGGGTGTTCGCGCTGGTATCTGCCACGGACTGTCAACCTACCAGCTCAGCCCCGGACGGCGTGAGCACCGTCCGCAGCTGGCCGAGCAGATCCTCCGCATCGGGCAGGTCGCGGGCGCGGCGGCGGGCGGCGGCTTCGGCGTGTCGGCGCACGTCGGGGTCGGCAAGCGCGCGGATCGCAGCGGCGAGCGCGGGAGCATCCCCCACCGGGACCAGGGCGGCGGCGCCGCCCGTGACCCAGCGGGTGCCGCCCGCGTCGGTGGCGACAATGGCCCGTCCGGCCTGCAGCGCTTCCTGCAGGGAGACGGGCTGCCCTTCCCAGCGGGCGGCGGAGATCACGAGGTCGCTCGAGGCCAGCAGCGCGGGGATGTCCTCGCGGCGGCCCAGGAGCCGCACGGGGAGGTCCTCGCGGGCGATGCGAGCGGCGAGCTGATCGTGCAGCGGACCGTCCCCGGCGATGTCGATGTGCACACGCGGCGGGGCGTCGGGCTCGTGGCGGTGCGGCGGCTGGTGCAGCAGCGCGGCGGCGTCCAGGAGGGTGTCCAGGCCTTTCTGGGGGGCCAGGCGGGCGATGACCAGGGCGCGCAGCGCCTCCGTCGGCGCCGGACCAGCGGGGTGTCCGGGCTCCCCGTGCCCCCTGTCCACCGAGGGGGCGTCGTCCGTGGGAGAGACCGGTAGGGCAGCGCTCTGCGCGTCGCTGCGGTGCTCTCGCGCGGGGGCGGGGATCACGGCGTGGTGGACCTCCCGCGCACCGGCTGCGCGCGCGGCCGCGGCGAGGTCCGGGGAGACGGCGAGCACAGCATCGGCCCGGCGGGCGAGGATGCGCAGCAGGGCGGTGCCGATCAGGCGGGTGGCGCGGGAGCCGATAGGGAGGTTATGCAGCGTGACGACGAGGCGGTGGCGCCGTCTGGGCAGGGCCAGGGCCGCGAGAGCCCCGGCCCGCAATCCATGGGCGTGGACGGTCACGGGCCCGGGGGTCTGTGCGACCTGGCGGCGCAGCGCCTGGATGGTACGGGCGTCTTCGCGCAGGTGGGGGCGTTCGCGCATGGTCACGGCCGCTTCGCGCACATCCACGCCGGCGCGGCGCAGCACGGCGAGCTCCTGGTCCACGTGGGCGGCCAGTCCCCCGCTCGCGCGCGGTCGCACCACCAGGATGCTCATGCGGCCTCGCCTGGGTCCGGCACCTCGGCGGTGGCGGGGTCCTGCTCGTGGCGGCGGCGCAGGCGGCCACGGACCTGACGGATCAGCGACGGGTCCGCGAGGACCATCACCGCGGCGCTGAGGAGCGCGGCGAGCAGTCCGGCGGCGATACCGCTGAGGACCGCACCGATCTCCCCTGTGTCGGTGGTGATGAGGGCGCGGCCCAGCAGCAGTCCGGGCACCGCCCCGGCGGCCAGCGCGATGGGGACCACGAGGGCGCAGCGGCGCACCTGGGCGAGGTGCCCGCCGAGCTCGAGGATGTCGGCGATGCGCATGAGCCCCACGAGCCCGCCCACGCCCATCCCCACGCCGATGCACAGCGCGAAGACCGTCGCGGCCTCCGCCGCGGAGCGGGTAGGGCTGACCAGCACCAGCACAACGATCAGCCCGGCGGCGACGGCCCATCCCACCGAGCCGACCAGCAGCGCATCCTTCGCCCGCAGCGCGGCGGAGAGGATGCGGGTGCACTGGTGGGTGGTCGCATAGCCGATCAGGCCCAGCCCCATCCCGGCGGTCGCGGCCCCCACCCCGGCGGCGCCGGCGCGGTCCACGATGCGGAAGAACTGCTCGAGGGCGGGGCCACCGGCGATGAGCATCGCCGCCCCGATGACGCTGACCATGATGACGGTGCGCACGGAGATCGCCGCGATACGGGAGAAGCCGGTGCGGTCGCTGACCAGACGCATCTCCGACAGGTGCGAGAAGACCGCGGTGACCAGCGGAACCACGAGCACCGCGAAGGGCAGCAGGTACAGCGCCTGGGCGTACTGGAACACCGGGAGGGTGCCGACACCGCCGGCGCGCATGGCCAGCAGCATCACCAGGGCCAGCACGAGCTGCTGGGCACCGACGGCTCCGACGCCGGCACCTCCCAGGGCCAGGGCGCGTCGGCCATACCCGCCGGGCATGCGCAGGGTGGGGCGCAGGCGCAGTCCGACACGCAGCGAGACGATCAGGACGGGCAGCGCCATTGCGGCGACCCCGGCGGTGGTGCCCCAGCCGAGCCAGGCCACCGCCGCAGGGTCGATCGTCGCGGTGGTCGCCACGGGCGGCACGAGGTGGGCGTAGGCGCGGTAGGCGATCATGACGGTCAGGGAGCTCAGCAGCGGCATCATCGCCGGCCACAGGAAGCGTTTGCGGGCCTGGAGGTAGGCGCCGAGGACCACGGAGATGCCGTACAGCGGCAGCTGGAGAGCGAAGATCCGCAGCAGCGTCGCCCCGAGGGCGACGCCCACGGTCCCATCGGAGGCCAGCAGGAGGGTCGCAAGCTGATCGGCCAGCAGCACGAGCGCGGCTGTGAGCACTCCCGTTCCCAGCAACGTCCAGGTCAGAAGCGCGGAGATGATGCGATCCGCCAGGGCGCGGCCATCGCGGGGAGCGGCAGCATCAGGTGCTGCGCCGGTGACCTGCTCCGTGCCGTCCCGCTCGGGCATCAGTCCTGCCACGAGCGGCACCACCACCGCGGCGAGCGCCCCACCTGCGGCGATCTCGAACAGCACATTGGGCAGCAGGTTCACGGTCGCATAGGCGGTGCCGACGTCCCCCGCGCCGACGCTCGCCCCGAACACGAGGTAGCGGGCGAATCCGGCGATGCGCGCAAGGATGGTGACCACGAGGATCACCCCGGCGCCGCGCAGCACCGCCCGGCCGATCCGGCGGCCGGATGCCACCGCTGCCGGGTCGGCCGGATCCGGGGTCGCGGGGGCGCTCACGAGGTCTCCTCCGTCGCGGCGGGCCCTCGGCGCCGGCCCAGCTGATCCAGGGCGTGCAGTGCCGGGGTCCGGTCGATCACGGCGCTGAAGGACACGCGTTCGCTGATCAGGGTGAGGGTAAGAACGGTCGTGAGGGCGAGCAGACGAGCGGGGACGGGCAGCCGACGCGCGGCAGCGGTGCCGACAGCAGCGCCGAGCACGTTCGCGCCCGCATCGCCGAGCATGCCGCGCTCAGCCAGATCAGCAGGCAGGGCGGCAAGTCCCGGCAGCAGCGCGGCGGTGGCGAGGATGCGGCCGGAGGCGCTGCGGTCCGTATCGGCGCCGGGTCGGCTGGCGGGGGCTGCCAGCAGCGCCGCCGCGGGCAGCGTCGCCTTCAGGGCGCGGCCAGGCCGCAGATCCAGGAGGTTCACGAGGTTCGCGCAGCCTGCGGCGAGCGCGGCATCGGCGAGGATCATCCCGCCGCTGCGCGGGGCCGGAGCGCCAACCGCCCCGAGCAGGGCCAGCACCGGGATGCCCAGGGCTTTCGCCCCGCCGGTGGTGAGGTGTCCGCGGCGCAGCTGGCCCAGATGCCCCCGCAGCCCCTTGGCGGTGGCCCGTCCGGCGCGGCGCTGATGCGGCTCCAGAAGGTCATCGGCGAGCCCCAGGGCGCCGATTCCGAGCAGCACTACGGCGTCCCGGCGCTGGGGTCCGCGGCAGGCCAGAGCGCTGGTCGAGGCGATCACCAGGGCCCCTTCGAGCAGGGTCACCTCACGCCCGGCATAGTTGGTGCGGCGCAGCTCGCGCGCGAGGGTGCGGATCATCCCTCGCCCCCGTCGGCCGTGTCGTCACGATCGGCGCCGCCCTCTCCCCCGCCGTCGGAGGGTGCGGAACCGTCCTGCGCATTCTGGGCGTCCTGCCCGCTCACGGCTACGGTCTCGGGCAGCTCGGGCATCCGGGCGTCGGCATCGACCGTGGTGCCGTAGGCGCCGTTCCCGCCGCGGGTCTGCTCCACCAGCGCGAGGATGCTCAGCAGCGGCCCATCGGGCTCCTGCAGTCGGTCCGTCGTGGACAGCACCTGCCCGGCGTCATTGCCGCGCACGGTGCGCAGAATGCCGGTGGAGCCGTCGTTATCGGGGGTGACGGCGGAAACCACCGTGGGCAGCTGCGCACCGGCCAGGGCATCGACCAGGGCGGTCTGGGCGCCCAGGAGGTTCTGGGACTGCTCGGCGGCCGCCTGCTCGTCCTGCCCGGTGGCAAGCTCCTCGGGGGAAGCGGCGGCCACGACGATGCCGTCCACCCGCTCGGGCAGATCGCCGACGATCGAGACGAGCTGCAGGTCGATCAGCACCTGCCACACCTGGGAGCGCAGCTCGGAGGGAAGCGGCTCAGCCGGCTCCGGGTCCAGCAGAGTGGGGATGGTCCCGGCCAGCAGCGCCGGGTCGGTCAGCGCTCCGGCATCGGAGCTGGGCAGCACGGCGGGGGCGATCGCCCGGATCTGCTCGAGTGCTTCGGCCCGCGTCTGCGCCTCGGCGGGATCCCACAGGCTGCTGCGCAGGCGCACCTCGGCGCGGGAGGCGACATCAGCCTCATCGAGCAGGCCGTTCATCCGCTCCACAGCGGTGCGGGTGGCGTCCCCGTCGGTGAGAACCACGATGTGCCGCCCCTCGAGGGTGGTGTCCACCAGCTGGGGCCCCGCCTCCGCGATGAAGGTGGTCAGCTGATCGTTGCGTGCGGCCAGGTCCTCCTTGTCGTTGCGCAGCTGCTCGGCCTCGGTGCGCAGCTGCTCGACCTGCCCGGCGAGCTGGTCGCCGAGGTTCTCGCGCAGCGGGCCGGCGCCCAGCACGATGCCCACGGCGAGCGCGAGGAACACCGAGATCAGGGAGACGAGGTGATAGCGGAAGTCGATCACGGGATCGGGGCCTCCTAGGACCCGGGGGGCCGGGGTGAGAACAGCAGGGTGAACCAGGACAGCACGGAATCGATGCGGGCCCCGAGGATCTGGACGAGCGCCTGCCCGCCCGGGGTGGCCCACAGCGCGACCGCGAGGGCCGCCAGCCCGGCCAGGGCCAGCAGCACCAGCTGGAAGGTGGAGATCCTCTGACGGTACAGGCGGGAGACGCCCTTGGCGTCCACGAGCTTCGAGCCGATCCGCAGCCGGGTGAGGAAGGTGGAGCTCATACCGGCACGGCCTTTGTCCAGGAACTCCTCGAGGGTGCCGTGGGTGCCGACGGCCACGATGACGCTCGCGCCCTTCTCATCAGCCAGCAGCATGGCGATGTCCTCGCTGGTGCCGGAAGCAGGGAAGGCGATCGCATTCTTCGCCAGACCCAGGGCCTCGAGGCGTTCCATGCCGGGGGCGCGCCCGTCGCGATAGGCGTGGACCACCAGTTCGCTGCCGCTGCGCAGGGCTCGATCCGAGACGGAGTCCATATCGCCGATGATCATGTCGGGATGGAATCCGGCCTCGATGACCGCATCGGCCCCGCCGTCCACCCCGATGATCACCGGGCGGTTCTCCCGCAGGAAGGGGCGCAGGGTCGCCAGGTCCTCCTTGTAGTGGTAGCCGCGCACCACGATCAGCACGGGGCGCCCCTCCAGGCGGGTGCGCACATCCGGGGCTCCGATGCCGTCCAGCAGCAGGTCCCGCTCGCGCAGCATGTACTCCATGGTGTTCTGGGCGAACAGCTCAAGCTGCTCGGACAGACCCTCGCGGGCGGCCTCGAGCGCGGCGGCGATCGTCTCGGGGTCCTGGCGGGTGCCGCGGGCCACCTCGCCGTCCTCGTGATGGACGCTCGCGCCGTCGACGGTGATGTGCTCCCCGTCGTGGAGGTCCTCGAACACGGCGGCGCCGAGGTTATCGACGAGCAGCACCCCGGCGTCCACGAGGATCTGCGGGCCGGCGTTGGGGTAGCGCCCAGAGGTGGAGGCGGCGACGTTCAGCACCGCCGCGGGGCGACGATCCACGAGCGCTTCGGCGGCTACGCGGTCGATGTCCTCATGGTCGATGACGGCGATGTCGCCGGGCTGCAGGCGTTTGGTGAGGTCCTTGGTGCGTTTGCCGAGCCGGGCGGTGCCGGTGACGCTCTGTGGGAGGTCGGTGCGGTTCATGCGCGCCCCCGCGGCCCGGCCTCATCCAGCAGCTCCTCAGCGTGGGCGAGGGCAACATCGGAGGCGTCATCGCCGGCGAGCATGCGGGCGAGCTCCCGGATCCGTGCGGCTCGATCCAGGGTGACAACGGTGGAGCTGGTCGCGGTGCCGTCGGTCGTCTTCACGATCTGCAGGTGAGTGCCGGCGTGCGCGGCGACCTGCGGCAGATGGGTGACGACGATGACCTGCGCGTGGCGGGCCAGACGGGCCAGGCGCTGGCCGACGGCGAGGGCGGCGCGCCCGCCGATCCCGGCGTCGATCTCGTCGAACACGAACACGGGGGCGGCACTGCGGTCGCGGCGGGAGGAGGCCAGCGCCACCTCGAGGGCGAGCATGACGCGGGAGAGCTCACCGCCGGAGGCGGCCTGCGCGACCGGCAGGTGCTCCGCCCCGGGGTGGGGAGCCAGCAGGATCGCCACCGCATCGCGGCCGTGGGAGCGGGGCGCGTGTTCAGCGACCTCGACCTGCAAACGCGCATCGGGCATCTCCAGGTGCCGCAGCTCCTCCTGCACCGCCTGGGAGAGGGCCTCGGCGGCGCGAGTGCGAGCGGCGGTGAGCGCGGCGGCAGTCTCCTCCAGCTCGGTGTTCAGCTCCTCGAGGCGCTCGCGGGCGCTCGCGAGCTCGGTCTCAGCCCCGTCGTAGCTCTCGAGGTCGGCGGCGGCGCCGCGGGAGGTCTCCAGCAGCTCGCTGATGCTCTCGGCGGGCCCATCGGGACCGGGCAGCAATGGCCCGAGCTCCCGCACCAGGACGGTCAGTTCGTGGAGGCGCTCATTCGCTGCGGCGATACGGCCCGGAGAGGTGTCGATGTCCTCGGCGTAGCGTGACAGCTCGGCGGCCAGATCGCTGATCTCGATGCGCAGGGCATCCAGTCGCTCGCCGAGCGGGGCAAGGGTCTGATCGGTGCGGGCGGCGCGGCCCACGGCCTGGGAGGCGATGTCCACCAGTGCACCGGCGGCGGGCCCGTCGTCCTCCCCCACCAGGGCGAGGGCCGCCTGGGCGGCGGCACCGCGCAGCTCCTCAGCATTGCCGAGCCGTTCGATCTCGGTGCGCAGGGCCGCGTCCTCACCCGCCTGGGGGTCGGCCTGTTCGAGGCGTTCGAGGGCCTCGCGCAGGGCGGTGCCGCGGCGGTCCCGCTCAGCCAGCAGCTCCTGCAGCTCCTGGACCCGTGCGGCGAGGCTGCCGCGTTCGCGCCACAGTCGCTGATGACGCTCGAGCGGTTCTGCGACGTCGTTTCCGGCGAAGCGGTCCAGGGCCTCGCGCTGCGCATCGGGGTCGCGCAGGCGCTGCTGGTCGGACTGGCCGTGGACGGTGACGGCGGTGCCCACCAGGCGGGAGAGGGTGCCGATGGGGATGGGCACCCCGCCGAGCTGGGCGCGGGAGCGGCCGTCACGGGTGACCCGTCGGACCACGAGCACCTCCCCGTCCTCCTCCTCGGCGCCCAGCTCGTCGAGGGCCGCGGCGAGGTCGGTGTGGCCGGTCAGGGACAGGGTGCCATCCACGGTGGAGGCCTCGCGGGTGCGGCCGCGGTCCAGGCGGGCGCCCAGCAGCATGGTCAGGCCCGTGACGATCATGGTCTTGCCGGCGCCGGTCTCGCCGGTCAGGGCGGTGAAGCCGGGTCCGAACTCGAGCAGGGCGTCGTCGATGACGCCGATGTTGCGGATGCGCAGCGTGGACAGCATGCTGGGCCGGCCTCAGCGGGTGCGGGGACCGCGGCCCCGCCAGCCCACCACGGGCAGCTGGAACTTCTCCACCAGGCGGTCGGCGAAGGGGGTCGGGGCCAGGCGGGCGAGCGTGACGGAGTTGGGGGACAGCCGCGCCTCGATCCGCATGCCGGCGCGAATGGACTCTGTGCGGCGACCGTCGAGGGTCAGCTCGCCTTCCTCGCGATTGTCCAGAGTCATCTCCACGGCGACAACAGAGGAGCGACCCAGCACGAGGGGGCGGGCGAACAGGGCGTGGGCTGCCAGGGGCACGAGCACGATCGCATCGACCTCGGGCCACACCACCGGCCCACCGGCGCTGAAGGCGTAAGCGGTGGAGCCGGTGGGGGTGGACATCAGCACACCGTCACAGCCGAAGGAGGAGACGGGGCGGCCATCGATCTCGATAGCGACGTTGATCATGCGCTGGCGGTCGGCCTTCTCGAGGGAGGCCTCGTTGAGGGCCCAGTGATGGGAGACGGGCTCATCGTCGGCATCCAGCACGGTGATCTCCAGCGTGCTGCGCTCTTCGATCTCGTAGTCGCCATCCAGCAGCCGGGCCACGGTGATGGAGAGATCTTCGACCTCGCTCTCGGCGAGGAAGCCGACGTGCCCGAGGTTCACCCCGTGCACGGGGACGTCGACGTCGCGGACGGCCTCCAGGGCGCGCAGGATGGTCCCGTCGCCGCCCAGGACGATGCCGAGCTCGATGTCGCCCGGGGCCGCATCCGCATCGATGATGTCCACTGCGCCGCTGGTGAGGAAGCTCTGCAGGCGTGGGGGCGCGAGGTCTGGGCCCAGGGCGAGGATCTCCTGGGACTGCTGCTGCATGATCACGCCGCGCACGCCCCGCAGCCGCAGCTCCTCGAGGACGCTGAGGGCGGCCTGCAGGGCGGCGGCGCGTCCGGTGTGGACGTACAGGAGGAAGCGTCGCATCGCTCAGTCCCCCTCATCGCTGTGCTGCTGGTCGGTGCTGGTCATGGTCGCGCGGTCGCGCATGCGCTGCTGGCCGGGCAGGTCGGCGCGGCGAATCGGGCGCTGGTCATGCACGGCAGTCCTGATCATGTCACAGGCCTGGGCCGCGGGAGCGGACCGCGCGCCGCCAGGGGCCAGATGCACAAAGTACTCGTGGTTCCCGTCCTGTCCGGGCAGGGTGCTGGGGCCGACGGCCAGCAGCTCGAGCCCTTCGTGCGCGGCGGCTTCCACGACCCCCTCGACGGCGCGGAGGCGCGCCGCCGGGTCGGTGACCACACCGGACTTCGGCAGGGCCTGTCGGCCCACCTCGAACTGGGGTTTGACCATGAGCAGCAGCTCGCCGCGGGGTCGCAGCACGGTGGCGAGGGCGGGTAGCACAGTGCGCAGGGAGATGAAGGACAGATCCGCGACGATGAGGTCGACGCGCTGCCCCAGCAGGTCGGGGGTGAGGTCGCGCACGCTTGTGCCGTCGTGGACGCTGACCCGCGCATCGGATCGCACATGCTCGGCGAGCTGGTCGTGGCCGATGTCGACGGCGAGGACATGCGCTGCGCCACGGCGCAGCAGAACATCGGTGAACCCGCCGGTGGAGGCACCGGCGTCCAGGCAACTCAACCCGGCCGGGTCCAGGCCGAGGGCCTCCAGAGCGCCGAGCAGCTTGTGGGCGGCGCGGGAGGCGTATTCGATACCGTCGGGGACGTCGACGACCTCGAGGCGGGCTCCGTCCGGGACGGGAGTGGCAGCCCGGGTGGGGGCGGTGCCGTTGAGGCGGGCGCGGCCCTCCTCGATGATGCG
Source organism: Brachybacterium sp. Marseille-Q7125 (assembly GCF_023062615.1). Taxonomy (NCBI): domain Bacteria; kingdom Bacillati; phylum Actinomycetota; class Actinomycetes; order Micrococcales; family Dermabacteraceae; genus Brachybacterium; species Brachybacterium sp. Marseille-Q7125. Next base: position 48,658 of record NZ_JALLAL010000018.1, read on the forward strand.
CCGGGCGTGGGTGCGGGAGCGGGCGAGGCCCGCTGCGAGCAGCGCGACGTCCAGCCGCTGGGTGCTCACCGCGGCAGCGGCACCGTCTCGGTGCCGTCGGGCCCCAGGATGCGGCCGGTGAAGGCGCTTTCGGGATAGTGCCGACGCAGCAGCGCCAGGGCCGCATTGACCACCCGCGGATCGCTGAGCTCACCGCGCAGGTGCAGGTCATCGCCCGCGAGGTCCGCGCCGGTGGCGCCGCAGCGGGCGGCGGTGCCGTCCACGACGGGCAGCGCGAAGGGGGCATGCAGGCCCGAGAGGTCCGGCAGCACATAGATGGGCCGACGGATCGCGTCGGCGCGCAGGGCAGTCTCGATTGTGTCGACGCCGGTGAGGACCAGCAGGGAGTCCATCTCGGCGCGGACGGCACCTTCGATGTCGGTGTCGAGCCGGTCGCCGATCACCAGGGGACGCCGGGCACTGTGGCTTTCGGCTGCGAGGCGGAACATCCCGGGCTCGGGCTTGCCGGCGACCATCGGCTCCTGGCCGGTGGCGTGGCGCAGGGCAGCGACGAGGGAGCCGTTGCCGGGGGCCATGCCGCGTTCGGTGGGGAGGGTGGCGTCGATGTTGGTGGCCATCCACAGGGCGCCGCGGGCGATCGCGTAGGCCCCTTCCGCCAGATGCGACCAGCCGAGCTCCGGGGACCAGCCCTGGATCACGGCGGCGACGTCCTCGTCATCGCGTTCCACGGGGGTGAGGCCGGCTGCGCGCACCTCGCTGGCGAGGGCCGGCCCCCCGACGACGAGGACGTGCTGTCCCTGCTCGAGCTGCTCGGCCAGGAGGCGGGCAGCGATCTGCGGGGAGGTCGCGAACTCTGCCGGATGCGCTGTGACGCCGACGTGCGCGAGGTGCTCGGCGGCCTGCTGCGGGGTGCGGGACGCGTTGTTGGTAGCGAAGACGATGGTGCGGTCGGCCTCACGGGCGCGCTGAACGGCCTCGGCGGCGTGCGGGATGGGACTGCCGCCATGCATGAGGGTGCCGTCGAGGTCCAGCAGCAGGGTGTCGTACAGGTCCAGCAACGAGGGGTCGGGACGGCGGATCACACGCGCTCCTCACCAGGCTCGACGGCCGGAGTCTCGGCATCGGCGGTCTCGGGGGCAGCTGTATCGGGGGCAGTCTGCTCAGCGGCAGTCGGCTCGGAGACGGTCGGCGAGGCGCCGGATGTCTCATCTGCCCGCGGGTCCGTCTCTGTCGTCTCGGCGCCGGTTTCCGTCGATTCGGTGTCAGTTCCCGTGGGCTCGCTGTCAGTTTCTGTGGACTCGCTGTTAGTTTCCGGCGAGTCGGTGTCGGCTGTCACCGACTCCCCTGCGTCCGGCTCTGCCACCTCGGCGTCGGCCGCATCGGCATCCGGATCGTAGGTGTCCAGGACGCTGACCTGCTCGTCGTCTTCCCAGGTGGGATCCGCAGGGACGACCGAGGCGGGGCGCCCCAGGCGCTCGCCGGCGTCCGTGATGCCGTCGGTGTCGGCGTCGGCGGCGAGAGTCAGCCAGCGGCGTGCCTCTTCGCTGCGTCCGGCCCGGTCGAGCAGGTCGGAGTAGGCGACCCACAGACGGACCTGCCATTTCCCGTCGACCTTGTGACGCAGAGCGGGCGTCTCGAGGGTGCGCAGCGCAGTCTCGATATCGCCGGTGTCGGCATAGGCGCCGGCCACGACGATCATCAGCTCGATCGATTCGCTGACGGACAGGGCCGCGGCGTCGTCGGAGGCGGCGATGTCCAGGGCGCGTTCTGGTCGGCCCAGTCCACGTTCGGCATCGGCGAGCAGGGGCAGCAGATCCACGCGGCCCGTGATCCGCATCGCGGTGCGCAGCTCCCGCACTGCTGTGCGGTAGTCACCGGCGTTGTAAGCGATGATGCCGAAGCACTCTCGGACGACACCGACGCGTCCGCCGAGGCGCGCGGCGAAGCGGGCGTGAGCCTGAGCGGTCTCCTGATCCTCGGCTTCGAGCAGGTATGCGGAGACCATATGCCGGGCGACGCGTTCCGCAGTCTCCTTGCTGAGTCCGCGCAGTTCGTCGTAGGTCTCGGCGGCAAGCTCCCGACCGGTCACGCCATCGAGGGTGCGCGGTTCCAAGGGACGATCCGCGCGTGCGTCCTGTCCGGGCCGGCTGGTGCTCCGGTCGTTGTAGCGTTCGCGCGAGCGGTGGGCCCGCCGGTCGTCACCGCGGTATCCGCGGTCATCGCGACGCGGCGCGCGATCCTCGCGGCGGCGACCACGGTCATCACGGTGAGGCGCACGGTCTTCACGGTGGGGTCCGCGATTGTCGAGCTGCGTACCCCGCTCACCCCGGTTGCGGTCGCGATCGCCCCAGCGCCCGCCCCGGTCCTCGCGGGGACGGCCGGAATTCTCCCTCCGCCCCCCGCGGTCGTCGCGGCTGCGTCGTGCGCCTTCCCAGCGACCGCCGCGGTCGTCACGGGAGCGGCCGGGCTTTTCCCAGCGACCACTTCGGTCCTCGCGGGGACGGCCGGAGTTCTCCCACCGCCCACCTTGCTCGTCACGGCGCGTGGTGCGGTCCTGGTAGCCCTCTCGACGCGGCTTGCCTTCATCGCGTCGTGGGCCAAAACCGTCCCGACGTTCGCCGCCGCCATCAGACCGCGAGGAACTGTCTTCGCGACGCGACGGGTTACGGCCTGCCCGGTGATCCTGGCGTCCGGAGTGCGAGCCCGTGCGTGGGGACTTCCCGGCGGGGCGGCGAGCAGCCCGATGCTCCCGCTCGCGCGGGGCTCGGTGATCGTCGTCCTGCCTGTGTTCAGCCACGTGAAGTTCCGTCTCTGCTCGCCCTATGCCGTTGTCCTGTGAGCGTACGGGACCCACGACAGCTGACTTGCCAGTAGCTGGCGGATCCGTGACAGCTTTCACGGCAGAACCCTGCGTAGAGGTGACGACCCTCGCAGCTGCGCCATCAGCGAGGACAATCCACCGACGCAGCATCCCCATCACTCAGCGATATCACTCAGCGATGCCTGCGGCGCTCGCACCCTGTGCTCGACTGAGCTCCCCCTCGCCACACTCCAGCCTGTCTCTTAGACACATCCGACGCTGCCGACGATACCCCGTGGGGAGAGCACGGGGGGCGCGGCGGCAACAAAGAAAAAAAAGGACGAGAGGAAGGCGGAGCGGCGCGCACGGAGCGGAGAGAGCGAAAAGAGAAGGGAGGACGGCAGGGAGCGGG
>NZ_JALLAL010000190.1:0-415 GCF_023062615.1 Brachybacterium sp. Marseille-Q7125
GCGCGCCGTGCGGGCCGGGCGTGGACGGGGCGAGGCCGCGCCGGCGGCGGCGGCGTGGCGGCGGGCGGGGGGGGCGGAGGCCGGGCGGGGCGGGGCGGCGCGGGGTGGGGGGGGGGGGGGGCGGGGGGGGCGGGGCGCGGGGGGGGGGGGCGGCGGGGGGGGGGGGGCGCGGGGGGGCGGGGGCGGGGGGGGGGCGGGCGGGGGGGGGGCGGGGGGGGGGGGGCCCGCGGGGCGGGGGGGGGGGGGGTGGGGGGGGGGGGGGGGGGCGGTGGCCGCGGGCGCGAAGGGCGGCCGCTTGGAGCGGCCTTCGCGCCGACAGGCGCGGCCCGGGCGGGCGGCTGAGCTTCATGCGGGACGCGCGCGGGGCGCGAGGAGGTGGCCGGTGGTGTCGTCGCCCTGGCGGGCGGCGCTGGAC
>NZ_JALLAL010000191.1:0-414 GCF_023062615.1 Brachybacterium sp. Marseille-Q7125
CGCCGGCGCGGCCAGTGGCGACCCAACCAGCACGGCCCGCCTACGGGAGGAGGCCCAGACCGCCCGCCAACACCCCGGAGGCTCCACCGGAGCCCAGCCGGGAGCCCCACGCCGGAGCAGGCCAGCCAGGGGCCGGGGGCGGCCGCGGCGGGGGGGGGGGGGGGGAGGGGGCGGGGCGGGGGGGCGGGGGCGGGGGGGGGGGAGGGGGGGGTGGGGCAGGGGGGCGGGGGGGGGGGGGCGCGGGGGGGGCGGGGGGGGGGCGGCGCGGGCGGGCGCGGGCGGGGGGGGGGGGGCGCGGGTGCGGGCGGGGGGCGGGGGAGTGAGGGTGGGCGAAAGAGGGGGAATGCCGCTGTCGTAGGGGCGGGGTGAGGGCAGCGCGCGGAAAGCGGCGCGGTGCGCGGTGCGGGACGGGGA
>NZ_JALLAL010000192.1:0-413 GCF_023062615.1 Brachybacterium sp. Marseille-Q7125
GTGGAGAAGAGACAGTTGGAGGACTGGGACTCTAACCATAGGCCATGAAGCGGGTCTTCGGACACGGGCAGGTGGGCAGTGTGGCGGGGGCGGGCGCCTCCCAAAAGGTAACGGAGGCGCTCAAAGGTTCTCTCAGTACGGTCGGAAATCGTACGTAGAGTGTAAAGGCAAAAGAGAGCTTGATTGCAAGACATACAGGTCGAGCAAGGATGAAAATCGGACTTAGTGATCCGGTGGTTCTGCGTGGAAGGGCCATCGCTCAACGGATAAAAGCTGCCCTGCGGATGACAGGCTTATCTCCCCCAGGATTCCACCTCGACGGCGAGGTTTCGCACATCGAGGTTCGCCCGCCGCGTCCGGTGTGTATAGGAGACAGCGCCCGGGCTCCTGCAGGCGCAGTCGCGCTTCGCAGG
>NZ_JALLAL010000193.1:0-413 GCF_023062615.1 Brachybacterium sp. Marseille-Q7125
TCTAAATAATGACTAACCTAGAGAAAGGAGGAATAACAATGCCAAAATTAAATGTACTAAATGTTAGTGGACAAAACGTTGGAGAAATAGAATTATCAGATTCTATATTTGGCGTAGAAGTTAATGGACATGTTTTATACGAAGTTGTAAAAAATCAATTAGCAAATAAGAGACAAGGAACTCAATCTGCTAAAACTAGAGCAGAAGTTAGAGGTGGCGGAAGAAAACCTTGGAAACAAAAAGGAACAGGTAGAGCAAGACAAGGTTCTACAAGATCTGTACAATGGGTAGGTGGAGGAGTTGCTTTTGCACCTAAACCAAGAAGCTACAAATATGCATTACCTAAGAAGGTAAGAAGATTAGCTATGAAGAGTGCTTTATCTTCAAAAGTTCAAAATAGTGAAGTTATAGTA
>NZ_JALLAL010000194.1:0-413 GCF_023062615.1 Brachybacterium sp. Marseille-Q7125
AGGGGGTCGCGAGCGGCCCGAGGGAGGGCACGGAGAGCGGGGGACTGGGGGTCGGGCGGGCGGTGCGTGCGTGGGCGGTGCCGTCCGGGGGGGCCTCGCGGCCGGGGGGGGGCGGGCGGGGCGCCGCCGGGCGCGGGCGCCGGGGGGGGGGGGGGCGGGGGGCGAGGGGGGGGGGGGGGGCGGCGGGGGGGCGGGGGGCGCGGGGGGGGGCGGGGGGGGGCGGGCGCGGGGGGCGGGGGGGGGGGCGGGGGGCGGCGGGGCCGGGCCCCCCCCGCCGCGGCGGGCCGCGGCGGCGCTGGACGTGCTGCTCGGCAGCGCCGGGCTGCTGCCCACCTGGGGCGTGCCTGCTGGGCTGATCGTCGCCGCGCGGCGCGCAGTGCTGGGGGCGGTATGCAGCGCCCACGCCCTCGCCC
>NZ_JALLAL010000195.1:0-411 GCF_023062615.1 Brachybacterium sp. Marseille-Q7125
CACGTACCAGATGAGCTTGCGGCGGTTGGTCGGCGAGCGCGGGGGGGGGGGGTCCGCGGAGGGGGCGTCGGGGGGGCGACGGGGGGGGGGGCGGGGCCGGGGGGGTGGGGGGGGCGGGGGCGGGGGGGGCGGGGGCGGGGCGGGGGGGGGGCCGGGGGCGGGGGGGGGGGGGGGGGGGGGGCGGCGCGGCCGCGGGGGGGGGGGGGGGGGGGGGGGGGGCGGGCCCGGCGGGGGGGGGGGGCGGGGGCGGCGGGGCGGGGCGGGCCGGCGCGAGCGCGCGCGGCTGGGGGGGCGGGCGGGCGGGGCGGTCGTGGCGCGGCGCCGGCCGGGGGGCGGGGAGGGGGCGCGCCGGGGGGACGAGCAGCGTGGCGTGGGGGGGGGCGCGGCGGGCGGGCGAGGTCAGCTCCGCGG
>NZ_JALLAL010000196.1:0-411 GCF_023062615.1 Brachybacterium sp. Marseille-Q7125
CGTGCTGGCGCGGATGGAGAGCGGCGGGGCGCCCGCTGTCCGGGGGGATGGCGTGGGCGTGCGGAGGCTGCGGCGGGTCCGGCGCGGGCGAGCGGGGCTCGGTCTCGTGGTGGTCGTTGTTTCGGCGAGAATGGTCAGTGCGGTGGGCGTTCGGGCGGGTGGTCTCGTGGAGCGCGAAGACGTGCTGTGCGGGGGCGGCGGTGGGGGGGGGGGGGGGGGGGCGGTGCGCGGGGGGGGTGGCGGGCGGGGGGCGGGAGCGCGGCGGGCGGGGGGGCCGCGCCGGGCTGGGCCGCGGCGGCGCGTCCCGCGGCGCCGGCGGCGCCCCCGGTCCCGCCCCCCGCGCCTGCCCGGGCCCGCTGCCCGCCGCAACCCGGAGGACCCCTCATGAAACTCCTGCTCATCGGCCTGGAC
>NZ_JALLAL010000197.1:0-411 GCF_023062615.1 Brachybacterium sp. Marseille-Q7125
CCGGGAGGGGGGCCTGAGCCGGTCGGGGGGCGGCCCTGCCCACAAGAATGGGAATAGGTGAGAGACTAACGGAGCTTGCCAAAGCCGGCTGGCGGCTTATGAGAAGACACACAGAAAGGAGCTGTAGCAACATGAACAATACGGATGTGCCGATGTGGGAAAAATACACCCTTAGTATAGAAGAAGCGTCCCGATATTTTCGTATCGGGGAAAAGAAGTTGCGTAAACTTGCCGAGGAAAATCTGGACTCTGGTTGGGTTATCGTTAATGGAAACCGTATTCAGATAAAGCGAAAACAGTTTGAAAAAATTATTGATACACTGGACGAAATCTGATGTCTTAGAGCCGTAGATATGGTATAATATTAGTAGCGTATCACGGCTCATTCCATGACGGAAAGGAGCTTTACAC
>NZ_JALLAL010000198.1:0-410 GCF_023062615.1 Brachybacterium sp. Marseille-Q7125
CGGGGGCGCGGCGGGGGGCGGGGTGGCGCGGGGGCGGGCGCGGGGGCGAGGAGGAGGAGCGGGGGCGCGAGGCGCGGGGCAGCGGGGCGCGTGCGGCCAGGCGGGCGGGGCGTCGGCGGGCGCGGGGTGGGGGGGGGGGGGGGGGGGGGGGGGGTGGGGGGGGGGGGGGGGGGGGGGAAGGGGGGGGGGGGGGGGGCGGGGGGGGGGGGGGGGGAGGGGGGGGGGGGGGGGGGGGGGGGCGGGCGGGGGGGGCGGGGGGGCGCGGGGGGCGGGGGGGGGGGGGGGCGGGGGGGGGCGGGGGGGGCGGGGGCGGGGGGCGGGGGGGGGGGGCCGGGCGCGGCGGGGGCGGGGGGGCCGGGGGGGGGGGGTGGCCCGGCGTGCGCGGGGGCGGAGGGGGCGGAGCGCTGGAC
>NZ_JALLAL010000199.1:0-410 GCF_023062615.1 Brachybacterium sp. Marseille-Q7125
CAGCCGGGGGGGGGGCGCGGGCAAGGGGGGGTGGGGGGGCGGGGCGGGGAGAGGAGGGGGCGGGGGGCGGGGGGGGGGGGGGGCGGGGGGGGGGAGGGGGGGCGGGGGGGGGGCGGGGGCGGGGCGGGGGGGGGGGGGGGCGGGGCGGGGCGGGGGGGGGCGGCGGGGGGGGGAGGGGGGGGGGGGGGGGGGCGGGGTGGGGGGGGGGGGGCGTGGGGGGGGGGGGGGGGGCGGCGGGGGGGAGGGGGGGGGCGGGGGGGGCCCCCCGGGGGGCGGGGGGGGGGGGTCGGGGGGGGGCGGGGAGGTGGGGGGGCGGCGGCGGGTGGGGTGGGGAGGGGGGGGGGGGGGGGGCCGTGGGGCCGGGGGGGGGGGGGGGGGCCGCCGCCGTGTCAGGGGGCGCGGCGTGTGGC
>NZ_JALLAL010000019.1:0-51267 GCF_023062615.1 Brachybacterium sp. Marseille-Q7125
GCGCCGAATGCGTGGCTCCCTGGGCCTTCTCCCCACAAAGCCGCCCCCGCACCCGCCGGGGGGGGGGGGGCCGCCGGGGGGGGCCGGGGGGGGGCCCCCCCCGGCGGGGGGGGCCCCCGCCGTGCCCGAGCCCGGGGCGTACACTGGCCCCGTGGCTCGCGCGCTCCTGCTTCTGTAGCCGCATCGGGGAACGCCGACCCCGCCGCCGCAGCCAGCACTGCGGCAGGCCCCGTCGGCACCGGTGCGGCCCCCTCGCCTATGCGAGGGCTTTTTCATGTCAGGGCCCGTGAGCGGGCGAGCACAGACCCCACAGCGAAGGATGGATCGATGACCGAGGCCCCCTACCGGTACACCGCACAGCTCGCGGACCAGATCGAGCGTCGCTGGCAGGCGCGCTGGGATGCGGAGGGCACCTTCCACGCCGACAACCCCGTGGGCGAGCTGCGGGCGTCGGCCGCGTCCCTGGAGGAGGCCGCCACCGGCGCGCTGCCGGAGAAGGCCTACATCATGGACATGTTCCCCTTCCCCTCCGGGAAGGGCCTGCACGTGGGCCACCCCCTGGGCTATATCGCGACCGACGTGTACGCCCGCTACCAGCGCATGCTCGGCAAGAACGTGCTGTATGCGATGGGGTACGACGCCTTCGGTCTGCCCACCGAGCAGTACGCGATCGAGACCGGCACCCATCCGCGCGAGACCACCGAGGCGAACATCGCGAACATGAGCCGGCAGCTGCACCGGCTGGGTCTCTCGCACGATCCGCGCCGCACCTTCGCCACCACGGACCCGGAGTTCGTGAAGTGGACGCAGTGGATCTTCCTGCGCCTGTTCGACTCCTGGTTTGACCCGGATGCCGAGAATGCCGACGGCGTCACCGGTCGCGCGCGCCCCATCGCGGAGCTGCGGGAGCTGCTGGACGCAGGCGAGATCGATCCGCTGCGCCTGGCCGAGCGCACGAACGTGGAGCTGCCCACGCAGCTCGCCGATGCTCTCGCCACCGGCGACACCCTCGATCAGACGCAGCGCGAGGCCCTGCTGGGAGCCTTCCGTCTCGCGTATGTCTCGGAGACGCCGGTGAACTGGGCTCCGGGGCTCGGCACGGTGCTGTCCAATGAGGAGGTCACGCCCGACGGCCGCTCTGAGCGCGGCAACTTCCCGGTGTTCACGCGCCGCCTGCGGCAGTGGAACATGCGCATCACCGCGTACGCCGATCGGCTCGTGGATGACCTGGAGCGGGTGGAATGGCCGGATGCGGTCAAGGCCATGCAGCGCAACTGGATCGGCCGCTCGCGCGGCGGGATCATCCGCTTCACGATCTCGGCGGAGGGCACCGCGCGCCACGACGATTCCTTCGAGGTGTTCACCACTCGGGTGGACACCCTGTTCGGGGCGACCTTCGCGGTCCTCTCCCCCGAGCACGGCCTGATCGTCGATCCGCAGGAGCTGCCCGCCGCCTGGCCGGAGGGCACGCAGGAGGCCTGGACCGGCGGCCATGCCACGCCCCGCGAGGCCGTGGCCGCCTATCAGGCGCAGGCCGCGGCGAAGAGCACCGAAGAGCGCACCGCCGATGATCGCGAGAAGACGGGCGTGTTCACCGGCCTGTGGGCCCTGAATCCCCTCGACGGGCGCCGTCTGCCCCTGTTCACCGCCGACTATGTGCTGATGGGCTACGGCACCGGCGCGATCATGGCCGTGCCGGCGGAGGACGCCCGCGACTGGGATTTCGCCGAGCGTTTCGAGCTGCCGATCATCCGCACCGTCCGCCCGCCCGAGGGGCATGAGGGCGTGTGGACCGGCGAAGGCGAGAAGATCAACTCCGCCAGCGCCGAGCTGGACCTCAACGGCCTGGACATCGACGAGGCGAAGGCGAAGGCCCTGCAGTTCGCGCTCGAGCGCGGTTTCGGTCGCGCCCACACCACGTACCGTCTGCGCGACTGGCTGTTCTCCCGCCAGCGGTACTGGGGCGAGCCCTTCCCGATCGTGTACGCCGAGGACGCCCCCGACGTGCCGATCGCGCTGCCGACCTCGATGCTGCCGGTCGATCTGCCGGAGGTCTCGGACTTCTCGCCGCAGACTTTCGACCCCGAGGACGCCGAGACCGAGCCGCAGACCCCGCTCTCGCGCAATGAGGACTGGGTGAACGTCACCCTGGACCTGGGCGACGGCCCCAAGCGGTACCGCCGCGAGACCAACACGATGCCCAACTGGGCCGGGTCCTCCTGGTACGAGCTGCGCTACATCGACCCCACCGACGATGAGCAGCTCGTCGACCCCGCCAACGAGGCCTACTGGATGGGGCCGCGCGAGGCGGGCGACGTCGGCGGCGTGGACCTGTACGTGGGTGGGGTGGAGCATGCGGTGCTGCACCTGCTGTACGCGCGCTTCTGGCACAAGGTGCTGTTCGACCGCGGGGATGTCGTGAGCCAGGAGCCCTTCCACCGCCTGCTGAACCAGGGCTACATCCAGGCCTACGCCTACACCGACGAGCGCGGCTTCTACGTGCCCGCCGACGACGTGGTCGAGGAGGAGGACGGGTCCTTCTCCTATCAGGGCCGCCCCGTGACGCAGGAGTACGGGAAGATGGGTAAGTCGCTGAAGAACATGGTGACGCCCGATGACATGTACGAGCAGTACGGGGCGGATACCTTCCGCGTCTACGAAATGTCGATGGGACCGCTCGAGCTCTCCCGACCCTGGGAGACCCGCGCGGTGGTGGGCGCACAGCGCTTCCTGCAGCGGCTGTGGCGCCTGGCGGTCGATGAGGAGACCGGTCAGAGCGTCATCAGCGAGGACGCGGCCGATGAGGAGACGCTGCGGGCGGTGCACCGCACCATCGAGGGTGTGGGCCGCGATATGCGGCGCCTGCAGTTCAACACCGCGATCGCAAAGCTCATCGAGCTGGTGAACCACCTGACGCGGCAGCTGACCGCGACCGGTGCGGTGCCGCGCGAGGCGGTGGAGCCGCTGGTGCTGATGGCGGCGCCGCTGGCCCCGCACCTGGCTGAGGAGATGTGGGAGCGCCTGGGGCACCGCGACCGGGTGGCCCGGGCGCCGTTCCCGACGGCCGACCCGGAGCTCGCCAAGGCGCAGCTGGTCACGTGCGTGATCCAGGTGAAGGGCAAAGTGCGTCACCGCATCGAGGTGGACCCGGAGATCGCCGAGGCGGACCTCGAGGCGGCCGTGATGGCTGAGGAGCGGGTCCAGGAGCTGCTGGAGGGCCAGACGCTGCGCAAGGTCATCGTCCGCGCCCCGAAGATCGTGAACCTCGTGATCTGAGCGGAGCCGAGGACCTCTCCTCCACAACCCGCCGGTATCCACAATGACGGGGCCTGTGCTGCGCAGGCCCCGTCGGCGTCCCTACGGTCGGGCCATGAACACCTTCTGGGGATCCGATACCGACGCTCTGACCACAGTCTCCGAGACCTTCGAGCACGCCGCCGAGCGGCTCGGGGACCTGACCACGACCCTGACCGATACCGCGCATACCGTGCCGTGGATCGGGCCGGACGCCGATGACTGGCGAACCCTGCATGACCGGATGATGGAGAAGGCGCGGGAGGTCGGCCGCGAGATCGCACGCCTCGCCCGCCGCCTGTTCGAAGAGTCCCGGGAACAGGAGGAGTGCTCTCGCGCCGACGGTTCCGGGGACGGGAGTCCCACCCGTGGCGCACCCCCGCCCGAGCGGGACTTCGGCAACCAGCCCTTCACCTGGCCACCCCGACCGGGGTTGATGCCGCGCGAGGCCCAGGGACAGCGCGATCCCCTGGATCTGCCGACGATCTTCGGGCCGATGATCCACCCCGACCCGATCCGTCTGGGCGAAAAGCTGCGGGGTCTCCCGCTCCCCTCGCTGAAAGAGGTCTGGGGTCCGTTCCAGTACGAACCCCTGCCAGGCGAACCACCGCCGCGGGAACCTGTCCCCCGGGATGACCAATACGCCCTGGACCCGGAGACCCTGGAGCAGGCGCAGAAGAGCCGCCGCAAACTGCTGGGCGCCATTCCTCTGGCAGGTACGGCGCAGTGGCTGCTGCCAGGACATGAGATCGTCGGCCAGGCGCTGGACGGCGTGGAGAGGGGCCTGGAGAGCGCCGGGCTCGGGGTGCTCACCCCGGCGCTGACCGGACCGAAGATGATGCACTCGCTGTCCGGCATCGCCATCGGCGAGCGCTCGACCTTCGCCCAGGTGGTGGAGGGCATGGACCACGGTTTCGCGGGGGCGCTGCAGACCACCCAGGAGCTGTCCGAGGCGGTGGGCGAACGGGATGCGGCCGCGGCCGCACGGGCCCTCGAGCGGGGCATGTACCGCCAGGCCGGGTCGGGCGCCGAGATCCTCACCGCATTCGCGGCACCAGCGGTCATCGGCGGCGCGGGCGAGATGATCGGACACACCGCGGACGTAGTCGAGGTCGCCAACCCGCAAGCTGCCGCGCCGCTGCACCGCACGGCCGAGGAGATGGAATCGGTCGCGTCCTTCCTGGAGGAAGGACGCGACCGCATCACCGATGCGCAGGCCGCCTACGAGCTGCGCCGCACCTACGTCCCGCTGCCCTGGGATGAACGGGGGTGAGGCTGATCAGCCCTGCGTCGCCGCACCCGACGATGCTTCGCCCGCCGATGCATCGCGCTGTGCGGGGTCCCCATCCGCTGCAGCCTGCTCATCGTCCTCCGAGGCGGTGTGCTGGACTTCGAGGTCCAGTCCACCCTCTCCGGCGGTGACCGTCACGCGCTCACCGTCGTGGACGCCACCGGTGAGGATGAGGCGGGCCAGGGCGTCGCCGATCTGCTTCTGCACCAGGCGCTTGAGCGGCCGGGCGCCGTACAGCGGGTCGAAGCCCTCCTGGGCGAGCCAGGTCGTCGCGGACTCATCGACATCCAGCGTGATCCGGCGGTCCTCGAGGCGTCGCGCAACCTCCGCCACCTGGAGGGCGACGATGCGGGCGAGCTGCTCGCGGCTGAGGGATTCGAAGATCACGATGTCATCGAGGCGGTTGAGGAACTCCGGCTTGAAGGAGGCACGCACGGTGGTCATCACCCGCTCGTGCTTCTCCTCCTCCCCGAGCGCCGGGTCCTGCAGGGCGTGCGCCCCGAGGTTCGAGGTGAGGATGAGGATGGTGGAGCGGAAGTCCACGGTGCGGCCCTGACCGTCGGTCAGGCGGCCGTCATCGAGCACCTGCAGCAGGATGTCGAACACGTCCGGGTGGGCCTTCTCGATCTCATCGAGCAGCACCACCGAGTAGGGGCGGCGCCGCACAGCCTCGGTGAGCTGGCCGCCCTCGTCGTAGCCGACGTAGCCGGGCGGGGCACCGACCAGGCGGGAGACGGAGTGCTTCTCGCCGTACTCCGACATGTCGATGCGGATCATCGCCCGCTCATCGTCGAAGAGGAACTCCGCGAGCGCCTTCGCAAGCTCCGTCTTGCCCACGCCGGTGGGGCCGAGGAACAGGAAGGAGCCGGTGGGACGGTCGGGATCCGCGATCCCCGCGCGGGAGCGGCGCACCGCATCGGACACCTCGGTGACCGCGCGCACCTGGCCGATCAGACGCTGCCCGATGATCTCCTCCATGTGCAGCAGCTTCTCGCTCTCGCCCTGCAGCAGGCGCCCGGCGGGGATGCCGGTCCAGTTGGAGACCACATCAGCGATGTCATCCGGGCCCACCTTGTCGGCCACCATCGGGCCGTCTTCCTCCTCACCGGCGGCCTCCTGCTCCTCCGCAGTGCGCAGTTCCTCCTTGAGGGCAGGGATGTCGCCATAGAGGATCTTCGAGGCGGCGGTGAGGTCACCCTCGCGCTGAGCCCGGTCGGCCTGCATGCGCAACTGCTCGAGCTGCGCCTTGAGGTCGCCCACAAGGTTCAGTCCGGCCTTCTCCCGCTCCCAGCGGGCGGCCAGCTCTTCCATCTGCTCGCGACGTTCGGCCAGCTGGGCCTGCACCGACTCCAGCTGCGCGATGCTGCCGGGGTCTTCGCTGCCGCTGAGCGCGAGCTCTTCCATCGTCAGGCGGTCCACCTGACGACGCAGGATGTCCAGCTCCTCCGGGGAGGAGTCCAGCTCCATGCGCTGGCGCGACGCCGCTTCATCCACGAGGTCGATCGCCTTGTCCGGCAGCTGCCGACCGGAGATGTACCGGCTGGAGAGCGTCGCGGCGGCCACGAGCGCGGCATCGGTGATGGTGACCTTGTGGTGGGCCTCGTACTTGTCCTTCAGACCGCGCAGGATCGTCACGGTGTCCTCAACACTGGGCTCACCGACGAACACCTGCTGGAAACGACGCTCGAGCGCCGGGTCCTTCTCGATGTTCTCGCGGTACTCATCCAGGGTGGTCGCACCGACCATGCGCAGCTCACCACGGGCGAGCATGGGCTTGAGCATATTGCCAGCGTCCATGGAGCCATCGCCGGTCCCACCGGCGCCGACCACGGTGTGCAGCTCGTCGATGAAGGTGATGATCTGCCCGCCGGAGTCGCGAATCTCGTCGAGGACCGCCTTCATGCGCTCCTCGAATTCGCCGCGGTACTTCGAGCCGGCCACCATCGAGGCGAGGTCCAGGGAGACCAGGCGCTTGCCGCGCAGGGATTCGGGCACGTCCCCAGCGACGATGCGCTGGGCCAGGCCCTCGACGACGGCGGTCTTGCCCACGCCGGGCTCGCCGATGAGGACGGGGTTGTTCTTGGTGCGGCGGCTGAGCACCTGGATCACGCGGCGGATCTCGCTGTCGCGGCCGATCACGGGGTCCAGGCGGCCTTCGCGGGCGGCGTCGGTGAGGTCCACGCCGAACTTCTCGAGGCTCTTGAAGGTTCCTTCAGGGTTCTGGGAGTCCATCTGGGTCATGGGGTCATCTCCTGGGGTCAGGGTGGCAAGGGCGGTGCGGAGGGCGCGGGGGCCAGCTCCGACGGAGGAGAGCAGACGAGCGGCGGAATCCCTGCCCAGGGCGATGCCCAGCAGCAGGTGCTCGGTGGACAGGTAGGTGCGGGAGGCGGCGTCGGCCTCCTTGCGGGCGGTCTCCAGGGCATCGAAGCCGGGGCCGACGAAGGTGGGCGAGGCAGCAGAGGCCCCGGTGGCGCGCGGCAGCTCGGTGATGGCATTCTCGGCACGCTCACGCACGGCCTCGGGGTCGGCGCCGGTGGCCTCGAGGGCCGCGCGGGCGATCCCGTCTGCCTGCCCCATCAGTGCCCACAGCAGGTGCAGGGGGCTGATCTGCGGGTTGCCGAGCTCAGCGGCGCGTTCAGCCGCCATGGTGACGGCTTCCTGCGAGCGGGTGGTGAATCGGAACTCCACGGTGCTCCTCTCCGGATGGTCAGTGACATCGGGATCAACGCACACCAGGTTGAGTCTATTCCGCTCAACTTCGCGGAGTGTGGGCTGTAACGCTGTTCCGGACCGTTATCCACCATCATGCCGGGGCACGGCCGAGAGGGACCTTCCTCGCTGTAGCATCGTCGCGGGAGCGCACCACGCCCGTCCAGGGGAACCGACGCCGTCGCCGTGCCGTTCCACCCAGCAGTGAACCGCCATCGAAACCGAGGCCGTCATGTCCCACCCCCCGCAGCAGCCCCACGGGCAGTACATGCCCAACGGGCGTCCCCGCCCCGGCGCGCCCACCCATGTGCCCGACGCACCCGCCTTCCAGTCACAGCCGCGCTTCCGTGACTACGGCAATCCGCGCGCCTACGACACCTCGGTGCGCCCCACCTCGGGCCTGACGGCCGCCCGCTTCGGTCCGGCGCAGATCCAGCGGCCGGATCAAGCACAGCCGCAGTCGGCGTGGGCCACGCAGACCCGCCGCGTGCAGCAGGTCGAGCAGGAGGCGACCAAAGCCCCCACCACGAGCATCCTCGTGTGGATCGCTCTGGTCATGCTGGGCTTCGCCCTGCTTCTGGTGCTGGGCTACTTCTTCCTCGACTTCGTGGTGACGGCGTCCTCGAGCCCCATCTGGTGGCCGGTCGCCGCGTTCCTGGCGCTGATGTCCCTGATCGTGATCTCGCTGGTGATGCTGCTCGCGGACCGGTGGGATCCCCAGCCCATCCCCCTGCTGATCATCGCAATCTTCTGGGGAGCGGCGGTCTCTGCCTTCGGCAGCTACTGGATCAACACCTTCAACAGCTTGATCGTCTACGCGATCACGGGCAGTGAACCGATCACGAACTTCTTCGGCCCGGTGATCAGCGCTCCGCTGGTCGAGGAGAGCACGAAGGGCCTGGGCCTGCTGCTGCTGCTGATTCTCGCGCGCCGCTATTTCAACGGCCCGCTGGACGGCCTGATCTACGGCGCCCTGATCGGCGGTGGCTTCGCCTTCACCGAGAACATCATCTACTACACGCGCGGCTTCGAGGGCGCTGGCGTGGGAGGGCTGGTCTTCCTGGTGATGCTGCGCGGCGTGGGGAACATCTTCGGCCATGCCATCTACACCTCGGCCACCGGCATCATCATGGGGTACGTGGCGCGCAAGTGGGGGACGATCCCCACCTTCATCGCGTTCATCCCCGCGCTGATCCCGGGCATGCTCATGCATGCGGCCTGGAACCTCAGTGCGACCATCCTGCCCGGCGGACTGGTGAGCCTGCTTCTCATGTACGGCACCAAGGCCGTGATCGCGTTGGTCTGGCTGATCGTCATCGGTCTCCTGGTCTGGGATGAGTCCCGCCTGACGCGCGTGCGCCTGGGCGATTACGCGAACCAGGGCTGGCTGACGCACGAAGAGGTGAACATGCTCGCCACCTGGTCGGGCCGACGCGAGGGTCGCCGCTGGGCCGCGCAGATCGGGGCGAAGCCCATCATGAAGAGGTTCATCCGCGAAAGCGCGGACCTCGCCTCCATTCGGCAGCGCCTCCTGGCCGATGGCGCGAATCCGAAGGTCGTGGAGACCGAACGGCAGCTGCTGGGCCGCTTGACGTCGAACCGCCAGCAGTTGCTCGCCCACGCTCGCTGAGCCGGGGCCGGCCTCTCGCCGCCGCGCGGGATCAGGACGTCCCCGCGCGGCAGAAGCGGCACGGGCAGAAGACGCGGCAGAAGACGCCGGGGCAACAGAGGCAGCCGGGGCAGCAGAGGCCGCAGAATCAGGCGCTCAGTACCCGCCGCCATCGCGCCGCGAGGAGTCGCGGCCGCGCAGACGGTCCAGTGCCCGCCGCTCGCGCTTGGTGGGGCGGCCGGTCCCCCGCTCACGGCGGGGTGGCGCGGCCGCCAGCTGCGGGGCCGGCTCGGGGCTGTGGTCCTCGTAGGCGGTGCGTGCGATGGGTGCGCCCACGCGGGTGGTGAGGATCCGCGTGACCACGATGATCCGCTCCCGGCCGGGTGCGCGGATCCGCAGTTCATCGCCCACCACGATGCGCTGCGCAGCCTTGACCGGCTCGCCGTTGCGGCGCACATGTCCGGCGCGGCAGGCGGCCGTCGCCGCGGAGCGGGTCTTCATCAGCCGCACGCTCCACAGCCACACGTCCAGACGGACTGTGGCCGCCCGGTCTCCTGCTGCGGCCGGGCCGGAGTCGGCGGCGTTCACGGCTGCTGCGGTGCGCGCACCAGCGGCCACGGGTCCAGCACCTCCAGCTGCGCGGCGAGCGCCAGCAGGAGCGGCTCCGCACCCCAGCCCGTCGCGCCCAGCTGGATGCCGAAGGGCAGCTCGATCCCGTCGATCTCCTCGCGGTGCAGCGGGATCGCGATCGCCGCGGTGCCGAGCATGTTCCAGCTGCTGGTCCAAGGGGTGAAGGCACGCTGGGCGTCGAAGTCCGCGCCGCCGTCGGACAGCTGCAGATCCTGCGGGAAGGCCGGAGGGCCGGCGAGCGCGGGCGTGAGCACCAGATCGTAGGGGGCGAGCTCCTCGAGAGTGCGACGCGCCAGAGCCTGCACCCCGCCGAATGCGCGCGCGAGATCCACGCCGCTGAAGCCCCGCCCCTGCTCGCGCAGCCAGCGAGTGAGCTCCAGCAGCTGTGCCTCCTGCTCGGGAGGCAGGTCGATCGTGGCGGCGCCCACCGTCCACAGCGGCATGAACGCCTCCCACTGCTGCGGGGTGAAAGGGGCGGGGATCTGAGTCAGCTCGTGACCGAGGCCGCGCAGCAGCTCGCCGGCGCGCTCCAGGCCCGCGATCGCGGCCGGGTGCACCTCGGGGTCGGCGGCCAAGCCTTCGCGCAGCACGGCGATGCGCAGCGGCCCGGGAGCCTCCGCCTGCTCCAGTGCGGTGAGGAAGGATGCGGGCGCGGCGGCGGGCGGGACGAAGTCGCCAGGGCGGGGCCCGGCGATAATGTCCAGGCCGGCGGCGAGGTCACGGGCGGTGCGGGCAAGGATCCCGTCGGTCACCAGTCCCATGCCCTCGCTCGCATGCGGCCCCGGGGAGACCAGGCCGCGGGAGGGTTTGAGCCCCAGGATGCCGCAGCAGGCGGCAGGGATTCGCACCGAGCCGCCGCCGTCGGAGCCGTGGGCCAGCGGCACCACGCCCGCCGCGACCGCAGCTGCGGCGCCGCCGCTGGATCCGCCGGCGGTGCGGCGCAGGTCCCAGGGGGTGCGGGCCGGGGCGCCGGTGGCCGGTTCGGTGTAGCAGGGCATCCCGAATTCCGGCGTGCTGGTCTTGCCGATGGTGAGGGTGCCGGCGGCGAGGATGCTCTCGGCCACCCCGTCGGTGACCTGCGCAATGTTTCCCTGCAGCGCGAGCGAGCCTGCCTCGAAGGGCTCTCCGGCGATCTGGGTGAGGTCCTTGATGGGCAACGGGACGCCCAGCAGCGGGGCGGCGTCGGCGAGGTCCTCGCGGGCGCTCGCACTGCGGGCCGCCCGCAGACGCTCAGCGACCGCATCAGCCTGCCGCAGGGTGAGGTCCTCGAGGACATGGGCGAAGGCACCCACCTGCGCACCGACACCCTGCGCCGCCTCGAGGGTCTGGGCGGCAAGGTCGTGAACATCCAGCGCGCCCTCCCGCAGCGCGGCGGCCGTCTCGAGGGCGCTGAGCGGTGCAGCGCTCATGCGGACGCCTCACGGTCACGGTCCTTGCGGACCTGCTCGAGGATCCCGGGGATCGCCTCGTCGATCTGGTCCCAGGCGAGCTCGAAGTCCGCTTCGGTGCCGTACCACGGGTCGCGGATGCCGGTGTCCTCCACGTGCCCGGGAGCGAAGTCGCGGACCATGCGCAGGGTGCGCGCGGTGCGCTCCTCCCCCAGTGCCTGCTGCAGAGGGCCGACGTGATCGTGGTCCAGGGCGAGTACGAGATCCGCCGCGCGCAGGTCCTCGGCGTCCATGGCGCGGGCGCGGTGAGCGGAGGCGTCGATGCCGTGCCGCTCAAGCAGGGCGCCGGCGCGGGGGTCCACCGGATTGCCGACCTCCCACCCTGAGACGCCGACAGACTCCACCTCCACCTGCTCATCGAGGCCGACATCGGCCAGGGCGGCGCGCAGGGCGTACTCCGCCATCGGGGAGCGACAGATGTTGCCGGTGCACACGGTGATGATGCGGTAGGTCACGGGGATTCCTCCTGCGCGGACGGGGCGGGACGGCGGGGGCTGGCGACGAGATCCTCGTACTCCGGGTGTCGCTCGATCCAGCCGCGCACGAACCAGCAGGTGGCCCGGGCGGCCATCCCGCGCTCACGGATGTCATCGAGGGCGAAGCGGACGATCGCGGAGCCGATGCCCTGCCCGCCGCGGTCGGGGGCGACCACGGTGGAGCGCAGATCCCGCAGGCGGGTGGGGGCACCCGACGGGGCGTCATCGGCGTGGGGCAGTTCCTCATCGCCGTAGGCGAGCACGGCGATGACCGTCTCGCCGTCGAGAGCTTCGTAGCGGTCGCGGTCCGCGTCATGGACCAGGCGCACCGCGCCCGGCGTCGCAGAGGTCTCATCCATGCCGGTCACGGTACACTGCGGCCCATGCCTGCGCCCCTGATCTGGCACATCACCGAGCTGTCCGCCTGGGAGGCCGCGGTGCCGTCGGGCCGGTACACCCAGTCCACGCGGGGCCGCTCCCTCACCGAGGAAGGTTTCGTGCACGCCTCGTGGCCGGAGCAGGTCTCGCAGGTGGCCAAGCGGGTGTACCCGGACCGGCCAGAGAACCTGGTGATCCTGGAGATCGATGTGGCGCGCGTGGAGGCATCGGGCGTCGCGGTGGACATCGAGGCGGACCGTGATGGCAAGGGGCGCGGCTACCCGCACATCATGGGGCCGCTGCCGGTCAGTGCGGTGCTGCGGCTGCGACGCACGAAGTGGATCGGCCGCGAGTTCGTCGTGGTGGCCTGAGGACCGGCGCCCCGGCCCACCCCCGTCGGCCGTTCCGGGCGTACCCTGGAGTATGGCCCGCTCACAGCGCTCTGCGCAGTATCTCGATATCCATCCAGTGGATCCGCAGCCCCGCCTGATCGACAAAGCGGTGGCGGTGCTGCAGGACGGCGGTCTGATCGCCTACCCCACCGATTCCTGCTACGCCCTGGGGTGTCGGCTGGGCAATACGGACGCTCTCGAGCGGATCCGACGCATCCGGCAGGTGGGCAAGGACCATCACTTCACGCTGGTGTGCGCGGACTTCGCGCAGCTGGGGCAGTTCGTCATCGTCTCCAACCCGGTGTTCCGCCTGGTGAAGAATGCGACGCCGGGGCCGTACACCTTCATCCTGCCGGCCACGCGGGAGGTGCCGCGCAAGATGGCGCATCCCAAGAAGCACACCGTCGGGGTGCGGATCCCGGAGCATCGGGTGACGCATGCGCTGCTCGAGGCGCTCGGGGAGCCGATCGTCTCTTCGACGCTGCTGCTGCCGGGGCAGGAGGATCCGCCCGCGGAAGGCTGGGTGGTGCAGGATCTGCTGGGCGAGCAGGTGGAGGCGATCATCGACTCCGGGCAGGTGGGCATCGAGCCCACCACCGTGGTGGATCTGTCCGGGGATGGGCTGGTCATCGCGCGCGAGGGCGCCGGGGACGTCTCACGTTTCTGAGGCCGACGGTGAACCTGCCGCCGGATCCTGCGGTGGATCCGCGGCGGGCAGGCGGGGGCTGAGCACACCCGAGAAAGCGATGATGCCGAGCGCGTAGACCGGCATCACCCACAAGGCGTAGCGCAGGGTGACGGCATCGGCGAGCGCGCCCACGAGCGGCGGGGTGGCCACGAAGCCGACGCGAGCCAGCCAGCCCACCACGGTGATACCCACGCCCGGGGGGACGCCCGGCAGCTCATCGGCCACGCGGAAGCCGGCAGGGAACAGGGTCGCCACGCCCCAGCCGGCGCAGGCGAAGCCCAGCAGCACGGTCGCGGGGGTCGGCACGGAGAGGGCCAGGGTCATCCCGGCGGCGGACAGCAGCGCCCCCGCGCGGGCGGTGGTGCGGTCCCCGAAGCGGTCCACGATCACATCCCCCAGGAAGCGCCCACCGGTCTGGGCGCCCTGCAGCGCCACGAAGGCCATCCCGGCCATGAAGGGCGTGACGGTGAAGGTGTCCTTCATGAACAGGGCGCCCCACGTGTTGCCGGCGTCCTCGGTGGCCCCGGCGAAGACGAGAATCCCACCGAGGGCGAGAATCAGCCCAAGGGCCCGCAGGCTCATTCCGGCGATCCGGAGGCCGCCCGGCGCGGGATCGGCGGGAACCTCGCCTGCAGAGGCTGGGGAGGGTCCGGCGGCGAGCAGTTCCTCCCGCTCGAGGGTGTCGTGCCCGGTCAGCATGAAGCGCAGCGACCCCACGGCGAGCGTTCCGAACAGGAGTAGTCCGGCAAGACCCTGGGCCCACAGCGGCACGCCGAGCTGTGCGGCTGCGGCGCCGAGCAGGCCGCCGGCGACCGCGCCAAGGGACCACCAGCCGTGGTAGCTGTTCATGATCGAGCGGCGGTAGCGGCGCTCGACGCGCATGCCGTGGGCGTTCATCGCAATGTCGGTGATCGCATCGGCCCCGGCGGCCAGCAGCAGCGCCGCGGCCAGCCACGTCCAGGAGGCCGAGGTGTACACCAGCAGGTGGGAGGTGGAAGCGATGGTCTGGAACAGCACGGCGGTGCGCGCTGAGCCCAGGCGCCGCATGAGCGTGGCGGCGAACAGGCCCGCCAGCAGCCCGCCCACGGGCCCGATGCCCACCGCGAGACCGAAGGCGGTGTTCGTCAGGCCGATCCGCTCGACGAGCTCCGGGTAGCGCGGGAGGATCGCGGAGAACGATGCGCCGTTGAGCAGGAAGATCAGAGAGACCGCCCAGCGGGCACGGCGAGCATCCGCTGGCGGGGCGGGCCGGCGGCGAGTGGGCCGAGGAGAGACGGGCGAGGTGGCGTGATCGTTCACGGGTCACCATTGTCCCCGTTTCGGAGGGCCGATGCGAGCCCCGTCGGCCCCTCACCAGGGTCGATCAGGGCACATCGGGCGCCGACCGAGGCACGTCGGGGGACGATCGGGGTGTATCGGGGGCCGACCCGGGTGCATCGGGCGCGCGATCAGCGCACACCGGAGGCCGCCCTGGGCGCACCAGTGCTGGCGACACCAGGTGCGCCTGCCCGCAGTCGGGGACTGCGGGCCGTACCGTGATGCCATGTCGACACATATCGGTGCTACCCCTGATCAGATCGCCCCTCACGTGCTGATGCCCGGTGACCCCTACCGTGCGCGGTGGATCGCCGAGACTTTCCTCGAGGACCCCGTCCAGTACAACGACGTGCGCGGCATGCTCGGCTTCACGGGCACGTACCAGGGAGTGCGGATCTCCGCGCAGGGCTCCGGCATGGGCCAGCCCTCGATGGCGATCTACGCCCATGAGCTGCTCGCGGAGTACGACGTGCAGACCATCATCCGCGTGGGCTCCTGCGGCGGTCTCTCCGAGGCGGTGAAGGTGCGGGACGTGGTGCTCGGCGTCGCGGCCTCGACCGACTCGGCGATGAACGTACCGCGCTTCGGACACGTGAACTTCGCACCGGCCGCGGACTTCACACTCGCGCGGATCGCCGCCGAGGTCGCCGATGAGCGACTGCTGCCGTGGACCGCAGGTGGGCTGTTCTCCGCCGACCAGTTCTACAACCCCTCCCCCGAGGTGACCAAGAACCTGGCGCAGTACGGCGTGCTGGGCGTGGAGATGGAGGCAGCGGCGCTGTACACGCTGGCCGCGCAGTTCTCGCGCCGCGCGCTCGCGCTGTGCACCGTCTCCGATCACCTGATCACCGGGGAAGAGACCAGCGCGCAGGAGCGCCAGGAGACCTTCGAGGACATGATCGTCATGGCGCTCGAGACCATCGTGCGGCTGGAGCGCGACCACAGCACGCGCTGAGTGTGGGAGCTGCGCCGAGCGCGGGGCCCACACCCTTCCTCTTCACGTTTTCGGCTCCTGCGTTCCAGATCTGGAACGCAGGAGCCGAAAACGTGCAGTGAGTGGGGCGCGGTGCGGCGCGGGCGCAGGCCTCGCGCGCGGGCGCGCGACCCCGCGCGGGACGCGCTCAGCGGTTGAGGACGCGGGGCACCAGGTCGAAGGTGGCGTAGAGCGCGACGAGGCTCATGGTCAGGCCGCCCAGGAACAGGCCGACGGAGGGCTCGTCCATGGAGATCAGGCTCATGACGTACAGCCCGCCGGCGAACAGACCGAACAGCACCACGAACAGGATCACGGACAGCACGGTGCTGTTGCCGCGCGAGGTGACGTTGTCCTCGCGGGCCTCGCGCTCCTCAGGGGCGGTGGTGTGCTCGATGCTCATCTGCCTTGTCCTCTGTCGATGCTCTGACGTCGATGCTCTGGCTGAGCGGATCCGCGGACGGGCGCGGACAGCCGTGCTCATCCTAGACCAGCGCAGGCGCCTCCGTGGTCTCGGCACGGTGACGGATCGCCGTGAGCAGGACCTCGAACACGGCCCGGCCTGCATCGCCGTCGAGCTCGGGATGCCACTGGATGCCCAGCACCGCGGGGCTGCCGGTGGCTTCGACGGCGAGCACCAGGCCGCTCTCGTGAGAGGCGACCGGGCGCAGGCTCGGCGGGAGGCTGCGCACGCCCTGATGGTGGAAGGCGGTGACGCGGGCACGGGTGCCGAGCACGAGCCCCAGGTCGCTGTCGGGCACGATGCGCGCCTCGACCGTCGTCGGCCGCTCCCCCGTCGCCGGGTGCGCGGGGACATCCAGGGGGAGGTGGCGGTGCAGGTCACCGCCCTCGGCCAGGACGATCAGCTGCAGTCCGCGGCAGATCCCGAGCACCGGCACGCCCGCACGGCGAGCCGCCCGGTACAGCGCGGTCTCGAAGGCATCGCGCGCGGGGTCCGGGGTGAGATCGGTGGGCAGAGCATCTGCGCCCCAGGTGGCGGGGTCCAGATCGGTGCCGCCGGTGAGGACGAGGCCGTCGAGCTCGGCGATCTCCTCATCGGTCCACTCATCCTGCGGGGAGATGACGACGGGCCGGGCGCCGATGGCCCGCAGCGCGCGCACGTACGCGGTGTTCAGGGTGACGGCGTCATGGCCGACCCACGCCCCGGACATCATGGTGGCGGTCCCCGCGGTCACGCCGATGAGTGGGCGACGGGTGCGCTGCGCCATGATGCTGTCCTCTCTCCGTGGGATCCAGTGCCGCGGGACCGCGACAGCACCCAGGAGACACCCTGCGCGTCAGGGTGGGCGAGGTTTGTGGCGGAATGTGACGGCGGCGCGCCCGGGCGGGGAAGCCGCCGGAGCCGACCCGGCACCCCGCAGAACCATCGATGTGGGCGCGCTGCCCGATGCGCCTGGCGGCAGCTGCGCGTGCCCCGGTTCGGCCGATGGGCAGCTCAGCGCAAGCCCGCTCCCACCTGGTGGTGCTCGGCGATGGCCTGGTGGTAGTAGCCCTTGAGCTGCTCGGCAAGCACCGGCCAGGTGCGTTTGCGCACAGCGTCCTGCGCGGCGCGGCCGAAGGCAAGACGCTTGGCGTCGTCGAACAGCAGGTCGCCCGCGTGCTCGCGCAGCTCATCGAGCATCCCGGGGGTGTACAGCCAGCCGGTGGACGACGGGGTCACCAGATCCACGGGGCCTCCGCTGCGCGGGGCGATGACCGGCAGACCCGAGGCCATGGCCTCCTGGATGGTCTGCCCGAAGGTCTCCAGCTCCCCGGGGTGGATGAACAGGTCGGCGCTGGCCATATGGGTGGCCAGATCGGTGCCGGAACGGAACCCGGCGAAGCGGGCGCGCGGCATCTCGCGGCGCAGGGCGTCCCGCTCGGGCCCCTCCCCCACGATGAGCAGCCGCACCCCGGGCATATCGTGGATGACCTTGAGGTCCGCAACCTGCTTCTCCGGGGCGAGGCGCCCCACGTACACCACGAGCTTCTCGCCGCGCTCGGTGTACTTCGCGCGCAGTTTCTGGCTGCGCAGACTCGGGGAGAACAGGGAGGTGTCCACGCCGCGGCGCCACAGGTCCACCCGCTCGATCCCGTGGTCGATCAGCTGATCGCGGGTCGCGGTCGACGGGGCGAGGTTCACGGTGGCGCGGTTGTGAACATCGCGCAGCAGCTGCCAGGTGGCGCTCTCCAGAAACGGCATGCCGTAGCGGGCGGTATACCCGGGAATATCCGTCTGGTACACGGCGACCGTCGGCACCCCGAGCTTCTGGGCGGCGACCACCGCGCGGCCGCCGAGGATCATCGGGGAGGCCAGATGGATGACATCGGGCTCGAAGTCCTCGATGCGGCGGCGCAGGGAACCGGCGCTGGTGGTGGCGATCCGCACCTCGGCATACCCCGGCATGGGGGCGGAGGCGACGCGGCGCACGCGGATGCGGCGGCCGCAGGAGGTGCGCAGGTGCTTATCGGCACCCGGCCACTTGGGGGCGATGATCCCCAGATCATCCCCGGTGGCGGCGAAATGGTCGACGACGCGGAGCACCGAATTGGTGACCCCGTTCATGTGCGGAAGGAAGGACTCGGCGACGACAAGGATCCTCACGCCGCCGATGATGCGCCGCGCGTCCTGCCCCCGTGTCACGGCCACGTGACATGTCGCCGACGGCCCGGTGAACTCTTCGCCCGGGCCGTCGGCGAGGCGGCAGGAGCCGCCTCAGAGCCGCACCTCCGCGACCTTCCTCAGAGCCGTGCGGACGCGATCGCGGCACCCTCCACGAGGGATTCGAGCTTCGTCCAGGCGATGTCGGGGTGGATGCGTCCGCCCAGACCGCAGTCGGTCGAGGCGATGACCCGCTCCGGACCCACCACCCGCGCGAACTGCTCGATGCGCTGCGCCACCAGCTCCGGGTGCTCCACGACGTTCGTGGAGTGGGAGACGATGCCGGGCACGAGCACCTTGTCGGCCGGAAGATCCACGTCCTGCCACACCGTCCACTCGTGGGCGTGGCGGGCGTTGGCGGCCTCGAAGGAGTAGTACTTCGCGTCGATCTGCAGCAGCAGCGGCACCAGGTGCTTCAGCTCGATGTCCGTGGTGTGGGGGCCGTGCCACGAGCCCCAGCACAGGTGGAAACGGGTCTGTTCGGTGGGCACGTTCACCAGGGCGCGGTTGATCGCGTCCACGCGCTTCTGCGTGAAGGCCACGTAGTCCTCCACGGTGGGCTCGGGGTTGATCTGGTCCCAGTTCTCCGCGATCGAGGGGTCATCGATCTGAACCACCAGGCCCGCGGCCGCGATCGCCTCGTACTCCACGCGCATGACCTCGGTCCAAGCATCCAAGAACGCGTCCTCGTCCCGGTAGTGGGCGTCCACGATCCGGCTGCCGGAGCCGGGCGAGAGGCTCGCCAGGTAGCCGTTGTCGTAACCGCTGGCGTCCAGGGCCGCGCGGAGGTTGGTGATGTCCTGGTCCACCAGCTCCCGGCCGCGCTCGCTGTAGGACACCGGACCGGTGGCCGACGGGAAGGTGCGCTGCGTGCCCAGGGCGATCCCGGACTCGGGATCCTGGTAGGCATCGCGGAAGCGCACCCAGTCGCGGCGGTCCGGGAACGAGGTCAGCCGCACCTTCCCGGGCTCCGAGCGCACGGGCTGGGAGGTGAGGTGGTCCTCGCCCGTCAGCTCCAGGCCGTCCACGCGGTCGAAGATGTACGACCACCAGGAGCCGTAGTTCACGGCTGTGCCCATCACGTGCCCGTATTCCCCGTCATTCGGGATCGAGATCCCGATCTGCTGCTGGCGCGCCACCACGTCACGGGTGGCTTCGCGGAGGGTGTGGGAGAACTCCTCCGAGGGCAGCGGGGTGAGCCCGTCGTCATCGGTGGGGCGGTTCGCATTGGCGGCGATGAGCTCGGGGGTGCGCGGCAGGGAGCCTGCGTGGGTGGTGAGAATCTCGGTCATGCCGGAACCGTATGCGATGACGCCCCGGCCAGGCGGCCGGGGCGTCATCGTCGTTCACACAGGGCGTGGGCTGAGCGCGCGAGGGAACCTCAGCCCTCGAGCGGCCAGGTGGGCACCAGGTTGCGGTCGCCGAAGGCCTGCTCGATGCGGCGCACCGGCGGCCAGTACTTCGCCTGGACCCGCATGGCCCGGGTGTCGTGCACGGCCGGGTCCTCCGCGGTGGCATGGATGCCCGGGTAGACGGCGACCTCGCGGGAGTAGGGGTGGGTCCACTCTTCGACTGCGACCGACGCTGCGGTGTGCGGGGCGTTCACCAGCGGGTTGTCGTCCTTGGGCCACTCCCCCGCCACAACCTGCTCGGCCTCCTTCGCGATCATGAGCATCGCGTCGACGAAGCGGTCGATCTCTGCGAGGTCCTCGGACTCCGTCGGCTCGACCATGAGGGTGCCCGCCACGGGGAAGGACATCGTCGGGGCGTGGAACCCGTAGTCGATCAGACGCTTGGCGACGTCATCGACGGTGATGCCGGTGCGGTCGGTGAAGGGCCGCAGGTCCACGATGCACTCGTGGGCCACCAGGCCGTTCTCCCCGGTGTAGAGGATCTCGAAGGACTCCGAGAGGCGCTTGGCGGTGTAGTTCGCCGCGAGCACCGCGGAGGCGGTGGCATGCCGCAGACCCTCCGGGCCCATCAGGCGGATGTACGTCCAGCTGATCGGCAGGATCGACGGGGAGCCGTAGGGCGCCTGGGAGACGGGCTTGCCGCCGTGGACCTGATCGCCCTGGCCCGCGACCGGATGTTCGGGCTTTTGCATCGCGAAGTGGCCGGGCAGGAACGGCGCCAGATGCGCCTTCGCGCCCACCGGGCCGACGCCCGGGCCACCGCCGCCGTGTGGGATGCAGAAGGTCTTGTGGAGGTTCAGGTGGGAGACGTCTCCGCCGAACTCACCGGGCTTGGCGACCTGCAGCAGCGCGTTGAGGTTCGCGCCGTCCACGTACACCTGGCCGCCCGCATCGTGCACCAGCTCGCACACGGTGCGCACCTCGGATTCGTACACGCCGTGCGTGGACGGGTAGGTGATCATGATCGCGGCGAGCTGATCGCCGTGGTCCTTGATCTTCTGCTTGAGGTCATCGAGGTCGATGTTGCCGCCGGCATCGGAGTCCACGACCACCACGCGCAGGCCGGCGTTGACGGCGCTGGCGGCATTGGTGCCATGTGCGGAGGAGGGCACCAGGCACACGTCGCGCGATCCCTCGCCGCGGGAGGCGTGGTAGGCGCGGATCGCCAGCAGGCCCGCGTACTCGCCCTGCGAGCCGGCGTTGGGCTGCAGCGTGACGGTGTCGTAGCCGGTGAGGTCCGTCAGCCAGGTCTCCAGCTGGGTGATGAGGTCCAGGTAGCCGGCCACGTCCTCGCGCGGGGCGAAGGGGTGGATGGCGTTGAACTCGGGCCAGGAGATGCCGGCCATCTCGGTGGCGGCGTTCAGCTTCATGGTGCACGAGCCCAGCGGGATCATGCCGCGGTCCAGCGCGAAGTCGCGGTCCGCGAGGCGGCGCAGGTAGCGCATCATCGCGGTCTCGGAGCGGTAGGAGGAGAACACCGGGTGCTGCAGGAACGGATCCTCGCGCACCAGGGAGTCCCAGCCCGCGCCGGAGGTGACCTCGGCCAGCTCCTGGCCGGGCTCGCTGGCGTAGGCGTCGAAGGCTGCGGCGATCGAGCGCACATCCTCCGCGGTGACGGTCTCGTCCAGAGATAGGTGCACGCGGTCATCGCCGATGGTGTGCACCAGGAACCCGGCGTCCTTGAGGCTCGCGGCGACGTCATGCGCCTGCCCTGTGACCTGCACCTCGAGGGTGTCGAAGAAGGCTTCGTTCGCCAGCTGGAAGCCGCTGCGGCGCAGCACATCGGCGAGCCGGGCGGTGTGATCAGCGACGGTGCGGCCGATCCGGGTCAGCCCCTCCGGGCCGTGGTAGACGGCGTACATCGCTGCCATCACCGCCAGCAGCACCTGTGCGGTGGTGATGGAGCTGGTGGCCTTGTCGCGGCGGATGTGCTGCTCGCGGGTCTGCAGGGACAGGCGGTAGCCGGGGTTGCCGTCGGCGTCCTTGGAGACGCCGACCAGGCGGCCGGGCAGCTGCCGCTCGAGGCCCTTGCGCACGGCGACGAAGCCGGCGTGGGGGCCGCCGAAGCCGAGCGGGATGCCGAAGCGCTGGGTGGTGCCGACGGTGACATCGGCCCCGAGTGAGCCCGGGGAGGCGAGCATGGTCAGAGCCAGCAGGTCCGCGGCCACGATCGCGATGGCCTTGGTGGACTTGACCTGCTCGATCACCGTGCGGGGATCCCAGATGCGGCCGGAGGCGCCGGGATACTGGATGAGCGCACCGAAGTACTCGCCCTCGGGCGCGCCCTCGGTCGCGAAGTCGACCTCGCGCAGCTCGATGCCCAGGCCCTCCGCACGACCGGCGAGGACCTCCTTGGTGGCCGGCAGCGCGTCGGCGTCGACGAGGAACACGTTGCCGTTGCGCTTGGCGGTGCGGCGGGCCAGCATCAGCGCCTCCGCCGCGGAGGTGGACTCATCCAGCGTTGAGGCGTTGGAGATGTCCATACCGGTGAGGTCGCAGACCATGGTCTGGAAGGTCAGCAGCGCCTCCAGACGGCCCTGGCTGATCTCCGGCTGGTACGGGGTGTAGGCGGTATACCAGGCGGGGTTCTCCAGCACGTTGCGCTGGATCACCGCGGGGGTGTGGGTGCCGAAGTACCCCATGCCCATCAGGGAGCGGCGCACGGTGTTGCGGGAGGCGAGCGCCTTCAGCTCGGCGAGCGCCGCCGGCTCGGTGATCCCGGCGGGCACGGCGGAGGCAGCTCCGGCGGGCCCCTCCTCGAGCAGGATGGTGCCGGGCACCGCGGCCCGCAGCATCTCGTCCAGCGACTCGAAGCCGAGCACCTCGAGCATGTGCCGCTGGGCGGCGGAATCGGTGCCGACATGGCGGCGGACGAAGGAGTCGTGGTCGGACACGGGCGATGCGGTCATAGAGTCGAAGTTCCCCTGCTCAGAAGCGGACGTACATGGGTGATGACGGTGGGGTCGGGCGGGCCGACATGACGGGCGGGCGGCCGCAATGCGACCGCCCGCCCGGTGGGATCAGGACTGGGTGATGGCCTTGTAGCCGGCCTCGTCCAGGAGATCCTCCGGCAGAGACTCGAAGCGAGCCTTGATCAGCCAGCCATCCTCGAAGGGCGAGGAGTTGACCAGCTCGGGGCTGTCCACGACGGCCTGGTTGACCTCGGTGACGGTGCCGCTGAGCGGAGAGAACAGGTCGGAGACGGACTTGGTGGACTCGATCTCACCCATCTCGGTGTGGGCGGAGATCTCATCGTCCACCTCGGGCAGGTCGACGTAGACGACGTCACCGAGCTGCTCGGCGGCGAAGTCGGTGACGCCGATGACGGCCAGGCCGTCGGACTCGACGCGCACCCACTCGTGGTCCTTGGAGTAGAGAAGCTTGTCAGACATGAGGGTCCTTCCTTCAGGTGTCCTTGCGGGAGATGGAGTGGATCAGGATCGGGAGTAGAAGGGCAGCTCGACCACGCGCGCGGGCAGGTCCTTGCCGCGCACGTCGATGATCAGCTCGGTGCCGACCTCAGCCGCGGCGGGGTCCACGTAGGCCAGGGCGATGGGATAGCCGAGGGTGGGTGAGAGGGCGCCGGAGGTGATCTCACCGACCTCGCGGCCTTCGGCGTCGCGCACGGTCGAGCCAGCGCGGGCGGCCCGTCGACCTTCGGCGACCATGCCGACCAGGACGGGGCGCGAGCTGACGTCGGCGTTCTCGACGCCGGAGCGGCCGACGAAGTCCTCCTTGGACTTCAGGGCCACGACGCGGCCCATGCCCGCCTGGGCGGGGTAGAGATCGCGCGAGAGCTCATTGCCGTACAGCGGCATCCCGGCTTCCAGGCGCAGGGTGTCGCGGCAGGCCAGGCCGCAGGGGGTGAGGCGCTCGCCACCGGCGGCGGTCAGCTGCTCCCACAGCGCTGCGGCGTGCTCGGTGGGCACATACAGCTCGAAGCCGTCCTCACCGGTGTAGCCGGTGCGGGCGATCAGCAGCTCGCCGCCGCGGTAGGTGCCGGTGGTGAAGCGGTAGTACTTCATCTCCGTGATGTCCTCACGGGTGAGCGCCTCCACGCCGGAGTCCGCGGCGAACAGCGTATCCAGGAGGATCTGCTCGCTTGCGGGGCCCTGCACGGCCACCAGGGCGGTGGCCAGGGAGCGGTCATCGACCTCGACATCGAAGCCCTCGGCTCGCTCGCGCAGCGCGGCGGCATCGGCCTCAGCGTTGGAGGCGTTGGCGACCACGAGGAAGTGGTCCTCGGCCAGGCGGTAGGTGATGACGTCGTCGATGATGCCGCCGTCCTCTGTCAGCAGCAGCGAGTATTTCGCGCGGCCTACGCTCATGGCGGACATCTTCCCGGCCAGGGCGTGGTCCAGGGCGGCCGGGGCCTCCGGGCCGATCAGGTGGATCTCGCCCATGTGGCTGAGATCGAACAGTCCCGCGCTCTCGCGCACCGCCCGGTGCTCGGCGAGATCGGAGTCGTATCGCACGGGCATCCGCCACCCGGCGAAGTCGGTGAACGTCGCTCCCAGCGACTCGTGGACGGCCTCAAGCGGCGTGCTGCGCAGGTCCTGCTCGACCATGGTGCTCCTTCGTGTCATCTCCGACGTCCGGGCAGCGGTGCCGACGTCTCGGCGCAGGCCGAGAGGCCGGTGGCACGCCACCCCGCTGTGTCGCAGGCTCACCATACCGGCCCCGGTCCGCTCGCGACGCCGTGTCGAGGGGATGGGGCCACCGTCAGAGCACCTGCTATCCGGGGGAGCCGACACCGGTGTCGGGCCCGAAGCCCCGCGTGGCCCGTCGGCCCCCTGTGTACGGTGGGGGACGTGGCGAAGGAAGGCACGAGCGACTGGCCGGTGCGGATCCGCAGCGAACGGCTGGTGATCCGCGAGCCGGGCGACCCTGATCGCGCGGCGATGATCCGGCTGATGACAGATCCCGTCACCCGCGAATACCTCGGTGGCGCGGTGGATTACTCCTCTCGCCAGGCGCTCGAGCTGTCCCCGCTGGGACTCACGTGGGGACGCTGGGTGCTGGCCGTGCCCATCGGCAGAGGGACCGACGGCGAAGGGGCCGCCGATCCGACGACCGACGATGCGGGCACCGGCGATCCGACGGCCGACGATGCGCCCGATCAGATGATCGGCTCGATCACCCTGGACTATGACCGCGGGGAGCTCGAGCTGTCCTACGCCCTGCTGCCCGAGTGGAGCGGGCAGGGCTACGCCGCCGAATCATGCCTGGCGGTGCTGGGCTGGGCGCGGGAGAACCTCGAGGACGACCACGTGATCGCTGTCAGTCAGACCCGCAACAAGCGCTCGGTGGCGCTGCTGCGACGCCTGGGCTTCACGGTCCGCAAGGGCCTGGAGGAGTTCGGCACCCAGCAGCTGCTCATGGAGCGGTCGCTGACCGAGCCGCTGCCCGCGAGCACGGCGGGGATGCAGAGCGACTCCGATCCCCCGCCGCCCTCTCGGGACTGACGGGCTAGGCGCTCAGCCGCGCTCGACCGGGCAGCTCATGCAGCGCGGCCCGCCGCGACCGCGGCCCAGCTCATCCCCGGCGAACTCGAGCACCTCGACGCCCTGGTCGCGCAGGTACTCGTTGGTGGCGGCGGCCCGCTCGTAGGCGACGACCTTGCCGGGCGCGAGGGCGAGCACGTTGCAGCCGTCATCCCACTGCTCACGCGCTGCGGCATAGGGATCCAGCGGCGGGGTGAGCACCCGCAGGCGCTCCACTCCCAGGCCCCGGGCCAGCACCTCGTCCATCTCATCGGCGGCGCGGGCGCGCGAATTCAGGCGGTCCCCGCTGCGCGTGATCTCGAAGGTCTCGAGCATCCCGAGCGGACCGAAGCGCAGCATCGACTCCTCATCCACCACGGTGGTGACGGTGTCCAGGTGCATCATGGAGCGCTTATGCGGCAGGGCGATCGCGATCACCCGCTCGATCTGCCCATCGCCCAGCACCCCGGCGGCCAGACGCTCGACCCCCACCGCGCTCGTGCGCTCGCTCATGCCCACGGCGACCACGCCCGGCGAGAGCATCATGACGTCGCCGCCTTCGACGGTCGCGGCCCCCGCGCCGTCGCGGCCCAGAACACGGCGCGGCCCCGCCGAGCCCGCGAACTGTGGGTGGTGGCGGTAGATGAGCTCGAGGTGGAGGCTCTCGCGTCGGCGCGCGGGGCGGTGCATGGGGCTGACGGAGACGACGTCCCCGATCCAGGCGGAGGAGTCGCGGGTGAACATGTGGTTGGGCAGCGGGTCCAGCACGAGGTGCTCGGGGCCCTTGTGCTGGAGGGCGATCGACCGCGGGCTCACGCCCAGCTTTTCGAGCTCCTCGATGGTCAGTCCGCCGATGAGCACATCGACCAGGTGCTGCGCATCCAGGCCCGTGAGCGCGGCGCGCAGATCCTGCACGGCGAGGTCCCCGAGCACGGCGGGGTCCAGGCTGCGCTCGAGCAGCGTCTCGCGCACCTCGGCATCGGCCAGAAGGTCCACCAGCAGCTCGGTCAGGTGCAGCACCTGCACGCCCTGCTCCTCGAGCAGGGTGGAGAAGGCGCGGTGCTGGGCGTCGGCGCGATCGCGCCACAGGATCTCGTCGAACAGCAGCTCCTCGCGGCTGTCCGGGGTGAGACGCTCGAGCTCGGGCCCGGGCCGGTGCAGGATCACGCGGCGCAGGGGGGAGATCTCATCGTGCACCCCGGCGCGCGGGGCGGTGCTGGTGGTCATCGGGTCCTCATCGTCCGTCGGGCCAGGAGGGCGCCGACGTCCGTGTCGCCGCCGTGAGCACGTTAGCAGAGGTCGGCCCGGTCCCGGCGCGGGATGACTACCCTGGAGGCACCCCGATCCACCGCTGGTATCGCGACCGACATTGGAGGCCGACGTGACCGCACTGTCCATTCCCACCACCGCTCTCGCCGATGGCACGCCCTTCCCGCTGATCGGCTTCGGCACCTCGAGCGTGAAGGGCGCGGACGGCTGCCGCGCGATCGCCCAGGCGCTGCGCTCGGGCTACCGCCTGCTGGATACGGCAGCGCAGTACGGCAATGAAGCCGCCGTGGGGCAGGCGGTCCGGGACTCCGGGGTGGATCCTGATGAGGTGCTCGTGACCACGAAGATCGCCGGCGGCGATCAGGGCCGGGAGGCTGCGCGCGAGGGGTACCTGGCGTCGCTGCGGCGCCTGGGCCTGGAGCGGACGGCGCTTGTGCTGATCCATTGGCCGAACCCCTCCCGCGGGCTGGCGCTGGAGACGTGGCGCACCCTGATCGACCTCAAGGAGGAGGGGCTCACCGCGCATATCGGCGTCTCGAACTTCCGGCCCGAGCAGGTTATGGAGCTGATCGACGCGACCGGTGTAGCGCCGGAGGTGAACCAGATCCAGCTCTCCCCCGCCCTGCCGCGGCGTGAGGCGGTGGCGTTCCATCGTGAGCGCGGGATCGTCACCGAGGCGTGGGGGCCGCTGGGAGGACGCGAGGGCCTGGCTGAGCAGTTCGCGCTGCGCAAGGTCGCGGCAAAGCACGGCGTGAGCACCGCACAGGTCTCCCTGCGCTGGGCGATCGACCAGAACATCGTGGTGATTCCGAAGTCCTCCGATCCCGATCGGCAGATCAGCAACGCCACCCTCGAGGGCGTGCAGCTCGATGATGCGGACCGTGAGCTGCTGGCGTCCCTGGATCTGGGTGAGGACGCCGCCTGGGACTCTCGCGAGCACGAGGAGTGGTGAGCCCCGCCCGTTTCACGCCGGGCCCGTCGCATCGGGAGATCGTCTTCCTCACGGGCTCGGGCATCAGTGCGCGCACGGGGATGGGCACGTTTCGGGGGCCCGACGGGCTGTGGGCACTCGAGCCGGAGACCGAGGAGGCGATGCATGCCGACCGGCTGCCGGGCTCCCTACCGCGGCTGTGGGAGGTGTGGGGACGCATGGCCAGAATCGGCATGGACCACGGCCCCACCCCGGGCCATCGGGCGATCGCACGGCTCGAGGCACCGGTGATCACGCAGAACATCGACGGGCTGCATCAGGCAGCCGGGTCCGAGATCGTCGCCGAACTGCACGGCAGCGCGCTGCGCGCGGTATGCCTGGGGGCGGACTGCCGCTGGAGCGCACCGGTGACGCCCGGCGCTGGATTCTCCGCGGAGGATCACGGGGTGCCCTCGGCGTGCCCGTGGTGCGGGAAGCCGACACGGCCCGATGTGGTCCTGTTCGATGAGCAGCTGCCGGAAGCAGCGCTCGACCTCGCTCTGCGCCTCGCACAACGAGCGGATCTGTTCGTCGCGGTGGGAACGTCGGGGACCGTATTCCCCGCCGCGCAGCTCGCACCGCTGGCGCGGGCGCACGGGGCCACCACAGTGCTCGTGGACATCGCCCCTCCCGAGGCCTCGCGGACGATCTTCGACCACGTCATCGCCGAGGACGCGCACGACGTGCTCCCGGATTGGGAGCGGCGGCTGCACAAGGTGGGCGGCACGAGTTTCCTGGACCCGTTCTAGAACAGCTCCTGAAGGCGCCCACGCGCACGGCCCCCTGGCCTCAGATCCAGATCGCGGGGTCCATGTGGTCATCGGGCTGCGCGGCACCGCGCCGCACCTGGGCGGGGACGCCGACGGCGGTGGCGCGAGCGGGGACGTCCTTGACGACGACCGCGTTGGCGCCCACCTGCGAGCCGTCCCCCAGTTCGATGGGTCCGAGCACGCGGGCGCCGGCGCCGATCACGACCCCATCGCCGACGGTGGGGTGGCGCTTGACGCGCTCCATGGAGCGCCCGCCCAGGGTCACGCCGTGGTAGAGCATCACGTCATCCCCCACTTCGGCGGTCTCCCCGATCACCACGCCCATGCCGTGATCGATGAAGAAGCGTCGGCCGATCTGCGCCGCGGGATGGATCTCCACCCCCGTCACCGAACGGGCTCCCTGCGCGAGCACCATGGCGCTGCGCCGCGCTCCCCGCTGCCAGAGCCGATGCGCCAGGCGATGCGTCCAGATCGCGTGCAGCCCCGGGGAAGTCAGCAGGATCGTGAGGTCATCAGTCGCTGCCGGATCGCGGCGATGGGCCGCGGCAAGATCCTCCCGGACTCTCGCCACCGCGCCACGCGCCGCCTCCATCAGCCCCATGCCGATCAGTCCCGATACTCGGCATACAGCGGGGTGGACAGGTAGCGCTCACCGAAGGAGGGAACGACCACGACGATCAACTTCCCGGCCATCTCGGGGCGGGAGCCCACGCGCACGGCCGCCTCGATCGCGGCGCCCGAGGAGATGCCCACCAGCAGGCCCTCGGTGCGGGCCACGGCGCGGGCGCGCTCCATCGCGGTCTCGGCGTCGATGTCCTGGATCTCGTCGTAGATCTCCTGGTCCAGGACGGTGGGCACGAAGTTCGCGCCGAGCCCCTGGATCTTGTGAGGGCCGGGGGCGCCGCCGCTGAGGATCGGCGATTCGGCGGGCTCGACGGCGATCACGCGCAGCGCGGGCTTGCGCTCCTTGAGCACCTGGCCAACCCCGGTGATGGTGCCGCCGGTGCCGATGCCGGCCACGAGCGCATCGACCTGCCCGTCGGTGTCCGCCCAGATCTCCTCCGCGGTGGTGCGGCGGTGGATCTCGGCGTTGGCGGGGTTGTCGAACTGGCGCACCTGGACAGCGCCGGTTTCCTCGGCGATCTGCTCGGCCTTCGCGACAGCGCCCTTCATGCCCGCGGCGGCCTCGGTGAGCTGGAGCTCGGCACCGAAGGCGCGCAGCAGCATGCGGCGCTCCATCGACATCGACTCCGGCATCGTCAGGATGACCCGGTAGCCACGGGAGCTACCGATCATGGCCAGGGCGATGCCAGTGTTGCCGCTGGTGGCCTCGACGATGGTGCCGCCGGGCTGCAGCTGTCCGGACTGCTCGGCCGCGTCGATCATGGCCAGGGCGATGCGGTCCTTGACGGAGGCGGCGGGGTTGAAGAATTCGAGCTTCGCCGCCACGGTGGCCTGCACGTCCTCGCCCAGGTGATTGAGCTTCACCAGCGGCGTGCGGCCCACCAGCTGGGAGACGTCGTCATAGATGGTCATGGTGATCCTCCGTCCCGGAAGCCTTCCGGCAGGCTCCAAGAATTGCTTAGGGTCATCATAACGAGAACCGCCGGGGGTGGCCAGGCATCAATCAGCACCGGTGAGGGCCGTCATAGGCTTGCTACAGTCAGGTCAGGACGACGCGAGGGAGCGTCGGGGAAGGCCGCCTTGAGACTGAGCACCCATGGAGCCGCGCTGCGTGATGAGCACGACCGGCACCGCATCCTCCACGGCATCAACCTGGTGGCCAAGGGCCGTCCCGGCGCCACTGACCCCGCCGCCTTCCATGGCACGTGGCAGCAGGAGGATCTCGAGCATCTCGCCGCACTCGGGCTGGACAGCGTGCGCCTGGGTCTGAACTGGGCCGCAACCGAACCCTCCCCCGGCGAATACTCCACCGCGCATCTGGACTGGATCTGCGCGCAGCTGGACGCCTGTGAGCGCGCGGGCCTCACGGTCGTGCTCGATGCGCACCAGGACCTCTACTCCCAGCAGTTCGGCAACGGCGCCCCAGCCTGGGCCACCCTCACCTCCCACCCCTTCGAGGCCACCGAGCTGTGGAGCGACGCCTACCTCACCTCCCCCGCCGTCCACGAGGCCTATGCCGCGTTCTGGGCAGATGCCCCGGGCCCGGAGGGCGTCGGGATCCGCAGCCGCTTCGCCGCGATGTGGGGCGCGGTGCTGGACCGCTGCGCCGGGCACCCCGCGCTGATCGGCTGCGATGTCCTCAACGAACCCACGCCCGGCAACGCGGCACCGCAGATCCTCGGCGCCCTCGTGCTCGCGATCGCCGACGTGCTCGGCGAGGATCCCGCCACGATCGCCGCGGACCTCGAGGACCCCGAGCGGAAGTTCGCGCGATTGCAGGACATCGAGGATCCCGCAGTGCACCGGGCGATCGGGGATCGCGTGGCCCCGCTGCTGGCACCCTTCGAGACTGGCCCCGTACACGCGCTGTACACGCAGGTGGCGAAGCAGATCCGGGCCCGCGATGAGCAGCTGCTGATCCTGCGCGAGCACTCGTACTTCTCGAACATCGGCGTGCCCGCGGCCATTCCGCTGCTCGAGGACGCCACCTGGGCGTACTCCCCGCACGGCTATGACCTCGTGGTGGACACCCCGGCGATGCCACTGGCGAGCGATGCGCGGATCTCCACGATCTTCGACCGCGCCGCCGAGACCGCCGAGCGCCTGGCCGTGCCGGTGATCGTCGGGGAATGGGGCGCCTTCGAGCAGCACACCGGCATCGCCCGGCATGCCCGCCATCAGCTGGATCTCTTCGACCGCCGCTCCTGGTCCTGGTTCTACTGGTGCTGGTCGGAGGGCTTCGCGGGCAGCGAGGCCGCACAGATGCTGGACCGGCCGCGCGCCATCGCCGTGGCCGGCACGGACCTCATCGCCGCCGGCACACCGGACGGCTCCTGGGAGGCGCGCTGGCAGGGCACCGACGGCACCGCTCCGAGCGAGTTCCGGGTGCGGCCTGAGCTCACCGTGACGCTCCAGGTCGACGGAGACCAGGTCTCCGTGCACCGCCGGGGCGACCGGGTGCTCATCGACCCCCGGGAGGGCGCCCACCACCTGCGGACGAGCTGAGATGTCAATGCCGTGGAAACGGCGGGCGCTGCTGGCCACCCCACTGCCCGCCGCGTGGATGTCCTCGGTGATCATCCACAACCTGTACGTGAAGTTCTACACCGACGTGGTGGGACTGGACACCCGCTACGTCGGCTGGGTGTACCTGGCCTTCAACATCTGGAACGTCCTGAACGACCCGGTGTTCGGGGTGCTGCTGGACAAGATGCGCTATCGCCCCGGTAAGGGAAAGTTCCTGCTGGTGATGCGGGTGACGATCCCCTTCCTCCTGTTCGGGCTGATGGCGATGGCGTGGACGCCCTCCACCTGGTCACAGGGCGCGATCCTCGCCGTGTTCCTGCTGGAGCTGTTCATCTTCGATGTGGCCGCGACGCTCTACCTGATCTCGGCCACGAGCTACGTGTACCTCGCCGCACCCACCCGCGAGGACCGTATCGACGTGGAGGTGATGCGCTCCTGGATCGGCAACGCGATCTCCTCGGTGGCGACGATCGTGGCGACCCAGCTGCTGGTGGGCGATGCGATCACCGAACGCCTCATCCTGAACGTGCTGGTCATGGGTGTCGTACTGGTCAACGGCATCTTCTACCTCATCGCGGCCTTCGCGCTGAAGGATCCCCCGGAACTGTATGAACACGGCGACGGCGGCACCGCTCATATCACCGGCTCCCGGCTGCGGCAGGACCTGCTAGAGATCCTGCGTCTACGGGCGTTCTGGGCGCTGTTCGGACACGGGCTCACCTTCCTGGCGCCCATGGGGATCTACTTCACCGCCTTCCTGTTCTTCATGGATGACGTCATCGGCTCCACCGGCACGCAGGCCACGATCGCCGACGTGGGATCGATGCTCATCGTTCTTGCGCTGCTGCCCCTCGTGGCGCGGATGATCAAACGGGTGGGATCGCGCACCGCGCTGTGGCTGGCGACCCTGCCATACCTGGCGGGCTTCACAGCGCTACTGCTGCTGGCCGAACGCTGGTTCCATGTACTGGCCTGCTATGTGCTCATCATGGCCGGGCGCTACATGGTGACGATCTCCACCTCCACCCTGGATGCTGCGCTCATCGACGACGACGAACGCCGCACCGGGATCCGCAAGGCCGGCACGATCGCCTCGGTGAGGGCCCTGCTGACAGCGCCGGTGGCAGGCACCCAGATGGTGATCTACATGGCGATCCTCAACCACGGCGGGTACATCTCCGGGGCCGCGGAGCAGACGGCCTCTGCCCAGGAGGCGATCCGCTGGGCGACCGCCGGGGTGCCGATCCTCTTCGCGCTGCTGGGGCTGCTGCCTCTGGCGCTGCTGCCCTATTCGCGTGAGCGCGAGCGAGAGCTCTCCCTCTGGTCCGAACAGCAGCGAGCTCGTGAAGGCACTGCCGTGTCCGGGCCCAAGGGGTCCCGTGAGGTCAATACACCATCCCCATGAGCTCGCGGACCCGCTGCAGGGTCGCATCGGCCTCCGCGTTGGCCCGCTCGTTGCCGCGACGGAGCACCTCGAACAGGTACCCCGGGTCCTGCTCGAGCTCTGCCCGGCGCTCGCGCAGCGGACGCAGGTGCTCATTGAGGACTTCGGCGGTGTACATCTTCAACGTGCCCGCGCCCTTGTCGCCGATCTCCTCGGCGATCTCCTGCGGGGCGCGGCCGGAGCATTCCGCCGCAATCGTCAGCAGGTTCGCGACCTCCGGGCGGCCCTCGGGGTCGAAGGTGATGAGCCGATCGGAATCGGTCTTTGCCTTCTTGATCTTCTTGAGCGTCTCATCGGCCGTCATCCTCAGCATGACGGTGTTGCCGCGGGACTTGCTCATCTTGTGCTCCCCATCCAGGCCCAGGATCGTCGGCGCCTCGGAGAGCAGTGCCGAGGGCGGCGCGAAGTACTGCTCGCCGCCCGCATAGCGCTCATTGAAGCGCCGGGCGATCACTCGGGTCTGCTCGATATGGGGCAGCTGGTCGCGCCCCACGGGCACGAGGTTGCCGTGGCAGAACAGGATGTCGGCGGCCTGGTGGACGGGGTAGGTCAGCAGCAGTCCGCCCATGGCGGACTTCCCTGCTGCGGCGAGCTCCGCCTTCACGGTGGGGTTGCGCTCCAGCTCCGGCTGGGTGACCAGGGACAGGAACGGCAGCATGAGCTGGTTCAGGGCCGGGACGGCGGAGTGGGTGAAGATCGTGGAGCGCTCGGGGTCGATCCCGGCGGCGAGGTAGTCGGTCAGCAGCTCGCGCACCGAGCCCTTGATGTCTCCGATGACATCGCGGTCGGTGATCACCTGGTAGTCCGCGACGATCAGCCAGGTCTCCACGCCCATGTCCTGGACGCGCACGCGGTTGCGCAGGGATCCGAAGTAGTGGCCGATGTGCAGGGCACCGGTGGGCCGGTCCCCGGTGAGCATGCGCAGCCCGGAGGGGTCCTCGCCGATCTTCCGCCACAGGGCATCGCTGCGCTCCGCAGCGGTGTCATAGCTGGTGCGGGTCTGGGCACCGGCGATGGTCTGGTCGTCAGCGGGCACGGCGGGGGCATCGTTCGAGGAGGTCACCGGGCCATGCTAACCGGCCCGCCGCTCACCCCTCTCACCGGGCGCCCCAGCATTTCCCGCCCTGTGGTGGCCGTCCGGCCCGAAGACGCTCAGGACGCGCCCCCGGGGGCGGCTGCGGTGGAACCGCGCACCACGAGCTGGGGACGGAACACCACCTCGGTACGGGAGGGCCGACGGGATGCCTCCCCTCCCTTGAGCGCAGTGCGCACGGCGGCCCGGGCGATCGTGCCCACGGCCTGCCGCACCGTCGTCAGAGGCGGGTCGGTCAGAGCCGCCCAGAAGACATCGTCGTACCCCACCACGGAGACATCTCGCGGTACCGCGAGCCCCAGGGAGCGCACTCCCTCGAGGGCGCCGGCGGCCATGACATCGGAGCCGCAGATGATCGCACTCACCCCGCGGTCCACGAGGTCACGGGCCGCCTCGTAGCCGCCGGCATAGGAGAAGTCGGTGAAGGCGACCGGCTGGGGCTCGCTCCCCCAGTCGGCGGTGGCCTGTTCGAAGGCACGCAGCTTCTGGCGCACGGGGAACGTGTGCTCATCACCCACTGCAAGGCCCACCCGACGATGCCCGAGTTCCTGCAGATGAGTGAGCACCACGCCGATCGCGTGCCCATCGTCACTGGAGAGGAATGCGGCCTCGAGCTCTTCGCGCACGCCGTTGACGAGCACGAGCGGCAGCCCGGCCTCGGTCACCTCGCGGTAGTGATCCAGCGGCGCGCGCTCCTGGGCGTGGTGGCCGGAGACAACAATGATGGCGCTCACCCCAGCCCGCAGGAACCGCTGCAAGATCTCTTGCTCTCTTTCCACGGTCCTTGCACGGAAGGCGACCAGGATCGCGGCCCCGCGCTCGAACAGCTCGACCTCCAGACGCTCCACCCACGAGGCGAACACCTGGTTGTCGAGGTCCGGCACCAGCACTCCGACCACCGGCGCCGAGGGCGCCTCGAGCGCCTCGACACTGCGCCCCAGCTTCCGGGCGGCATCGATCACGGTGCGGCGGGTTCCCTCGTTGACACCCGGTTTCCCGTTCAGCACACGGGAAACGGTCGCTTCGCTGACACCGGCCTCGGCGGCGATGTCGATCAGACGAGCCATGCGTCCAGCCTCTCAAGCCCACAGCATCCTCACTGTGGCCCAATCGATACCTGCAAGATCTTGCTGATTCTTGCACAGTTGCGCTCGAAAGGTCTACTCTTAGCCTCACACCGAGCACCGCCACCGAGGCCGGACGCTCCACGATTCATAGGAGAAGACGTGCAGATTCGACGGAAGAGTTTCCTCGCCCTCAGCGGTGCCGCCGCGGGGGCAGCCCTCCTGGCCGCATGCGGCGGGGATGACAGCACCACCGGGACCGACGGCACGGGCGAGGCCGGCGGCGCGAGCGATGGCGGCGGCGAGGGTGAGGGCGGCGCCCCGGCCCGCGCGGACGCCGACCTCGTGATCTGGACCGATGAGGTCAAGGCCGGGGCTCTCGAGGAGCCCGCCATGAAGTGGGGCGAGGAGAACGGCCTCTCCGTGGCCGTGCAGATCGTCGCTAAGGACCTCCAAAACAACTTCATCACCGCCAACCAGGCCGGCAACGGCCCGGACATGATCGTGGCCGCCCACGACTGGATCGGCAACCTGGTCCAGAACGGCTCGATCTCCCCCGTGCAGCTGCCCGGCAACGCCACCGAGGGCATCGCCCCCATCGGCATGACCGCGGTGACCTACGACGGCCAGACCTACGGCGTCCCCTACGCCGTGGAGACCCTCGTGCTCTACTCCAACAAGGAGCTGACCGACGTCGCGGAGCCGAAGACCGTCGAGGAAATGGTCGAGGCCGCGAAGGCCGGCGGCGCCGAGCATGTGCTGGCCCTCCCCGTCGGCGAGCAGGGCGACGCCTACCACATGGAGCCCTTCTACACCTCCGCCGGCGGCTACCTGTTCGGCAAGGACGACGAGGGCAACTCGGACCCCAGCGACGTGGGCGTGGGCCAGGAAGGCTCCATCGCCGCGGCCGAGAAGATCGGCGAGCTGGGCGAGCAGGGCGTGCTGAAGACCTCCATCTCGGGCGACAACTCGATCTCGCTGTTCACCGACGGCAAGGCCGCCTACCTCATCTCCGGCCCCTGGGCGCTGGCGGACATCCGCACCGCCGAGATCGACTTCGGCATGACCGCGGTCCCGGGCTTCGAGGGCATGGACAAGGCAGTCCCCTTCGCCGGCGTCAACGCGTTCTACGTCGCCGCCGGCGGCAAGAACCCCGGCAACGCGCAGAGCTTCGCGAGCGCCGTGGCCACCGACCCCTCGATCGTCGAGGCGATGTTCGCCAAGAACGAGCTGCCCCCGGTGAACCTGGAGCTGCAGGACTCGATGTCCGGTGAGTACCCGGAGATCATCAAGATCGCCCAGTTCGCCGAGGGCGCGGACCCGATGCCGGCCATTCCCGAGATGGCCGCGATCTGGGGCCCGCTCGGGCTCGCCTACGCCAACATCGTGAGCGGCGCCGACCCGGAGAAGACCATCACCTCCGCAGGTGATGAGATCACAGGCGCCATCGGCGGCTGATCCCGCCGGGGGCGGGGCCCGACGGTGACCGTCGTGCCCCGCCCCCGCTGCCATCTGCAAACCCCTCCCTCCTCCGTGCCCTTGTCCTGAAAGGCAGCGTCGCCATGACCTCGACCTCTGCGCCTGCGCACCGCGATCGCCGTTCCACCACT
The DNA here is from genome assembly GCF_023062615.1 of Brachybacterium sp. Marseille-Q7125. Lineage (NCBI taxonomy): Bacteria > Bacillati > Actinomycetota > Actinomycetes > Micrococcales > Dermabacteraceae > Brachybacterium > Brachybacterium sp. Marseille-Q7125. The sequence continues at coordinate 36,133 of NZ_JALLAL010000019.1, forward strand.
GCGTCGCTGCTGGTGCGTGTGCTGTTCCTCGGCGCCGTGCTGGCCATCACCGCGTTCGCGATCCCCGTGATGCTCCAGCTGCAGCAGTGGATGTGGCTGATCGTCACCGTGCTCGCCGCGGTGACGATCTTCGTGCTCTACTCCACCAAGCGGTTCGTGCCCGGGAAGTACCTGTTCCCCGGCACGTTCTTCCTGGTGGTCTTCCTTATCACGCCGATCATCCTGACCATCGGCTACTCCTTCACGAACTTCGGTGACGGCACCCGCGGATCCAAGGAGCAGGCGATCAACTCGATCATCGCCAACTCCGTGCAGCAGACGGATGACTCCACCTGGTACAACCTGTCGGTCGCCACCCAGGGTGATCCGGTCGAGGGGCCGTTCACCCTGTTCCTGGTCGATCCTGAGGACGGCACCATCTTCAAGGGCGATGAGGAGACCGCACTCGAGGAGGTTCCCGCCGGGGAGGTCACGGTCGCCGGTGACCGCGTCACCGAGGCCGAGGGGTACGAAATCCTCGACGCCCGCCAGATCAACGACGCCTACGATGCGATCCAGCAGGTCGCCGTGCCGATCGACGACAGCAGTGCGGTGCGCGTGCAGGGCACCAATCAGGCCTTCGAGGGCACCACGGTGCTCAGCTACGACGAGGCCACGGACACCATCACGAACTCCTCCACGGGTGACACCTACACCGTCGGGAAGGTCGGCAACAGCGAGTATTTCGTGGACGCAGACGGCAAGCGGGCCTTCAGTCAGTCCTGGCTGCAGAACGTGGGGCTGTCCAACTACGAGCGGCTGTTCACCAACGCGAACATCGCCAAGCAGTTCGGCGCCGCGTTCCTGTGGACTCTCGTGTTCGCGATCGGCTCGGTGGGGCTGACCTTCATCGTCGGCTTCGGCCTCGCGCTCGTGCTCAACGACGAGCGGATGAAGGGGCGACGTCTGTACCGCTCGATCCTGTTGATGCCCTACGCGGTCCCGGGCTTCATCTCCCTGTTGGTGTGGTCGAACTTCTACAACCGCGACTTCGGCCTGATCAACGAGACGCTGGGGCTGAGCCTGAACTGGATGGGCGATCCCACGCTCGCCAAGGTCGCGGTGCTGCTGACGAATCTATGGATGGGCTTCCCGTACATGTTCATCGTCTCCACCGGTGCGCTGCAGTCGATCCCCAGCGATGTCATGGAGGCCGCGCGCATGGACGGCGCGAGCCGCCTGCAGACCACCGTGAAGGTGGTGACCCCACTGCTGCTGGTGGCGGTGGCCCCGCTGCTGGTGGCCTCGTTCGCCTTCAACTTCAACAACTTCAACGCGATCCAGCTGCTCACCGAGGGCGGGCCGTTCCTGCCGGGCGAGTACACGCGCGGCGGCACGGACATCCTGATCTCGATGATCTACCGCATCGCCTTCGGCGGATCCGGTGCCGACTTCGGCTTCGCCTCCGCGGTCTCCGTGGCGCTGTTCGTCCTCACGGGCATCATCGCCGCGATCCAGTTCCGCTTCACCAACGTCCTCGAAGACGTCAACTGAGAGGTCAGGAGAGCATCCCATGAGCACCCCCGTCGCACCCTCTGTGACTACACAGCGCAAGATGCCCTTCGGCCGCTGGATGGCCGAGGTGGGCTGGCGTCACCTCGTCGGCATCGCCGCCGTGGTCTTCGCCGTCTTCCCGATCCTGTTCGTCATCTCCGCATCGCTGAATCCGCTGGGCACCGTGTCCTCCTCGGGTCTGCTGCCCCGCGCCTTCAGCCTCACCCACTACCAGTCGTTGCTGGCCGGCGAGCGCGGGCCCTTCGTGCGGTGGTACATCAACACGATGGTCGTCTGCGGCATCGTGGCCGTGGTGCAGGTGTTCCTGTCCACCCTGGCCGCCTACGCCTTCAGCCGCTTCCGCTTCACCGGGCGCCGCATTGGCCTGCTGTCGCTGCTGCTGATCATGATGTTCCCCGCGATCCTGTCGATGATCGCCGTGTACACGATGATCTCCGGCCTGGGGCAGATCTTCCCCTTCCTGGGATTGAACTCCCTGCCGGGCTACATCGTGGTGCTGCTGGGCGGCTCGCTGGGCCAGGTGTGGCTGATCAAGGGCTTCTTCGACACCGTGCCCAAGGAGCTGGACGAGGCCGCGATCATCGACGGCTGCACCCATTGGCAGGTGTTCACCAAGATCCTGCTGCCCACGCTGACCCCGATCCTCGCCACCACGGTGCTGCTGGCGCTGGTCGGCGTGCTCAGCGAGTTCCTGCTGGGCTCGATCTTCCTCACCGCCGATGAGAAGAAGACCCTCGCCGTGGGCCTGTACGGCCTGCTGCAGGGAGACCGCTCGAACAACCTGGGCGTCTTCGCCGCCGGCTCCGTGATGATCATGATCCCGGTGATCATCCTGTACCAGTTCCTGCAGCGCTACATCGTGGGCGGCTCCACCGCCGGTGCGGTGAAGGGCTGATCGACCGCGCATCGCGCCGATGCCGGGTTCCGCCCGGCATCGGCGCGATCGTCTGTCCCGCCGCCGACGCTCTCCCCGTCGTTTCCTGTGCTTTCGTCCTCCGACCCGTTGGGAGCCTCCATGACCCGCATCGAGCACGATCCCCTTGCCGTCCCTGCCCTGGAGCGGCCGCTGCATGATGAGGGGCCGCTGTTCGTCCCCCGTCCACCGCACGGGATCGGCGATGCGGTGCAACTGCGGGTGTGGGTCCCGGATGCCTGGCCGCTCACCCACGTGGCCCTGCGCACCCTGGTCGATGCGGAGATCACCACCGCACAGCTGAGGGCCGAGGAGCCGGTGGCCGGAGGCCGCTGGTGGTCCACGACGGTGACCACGGTGAACCCGGTGCAGCCCTACCGTTTCGCGCTCATCGGCCCCGGTGATGCCGAGCGCGGCATCCCCACCTACGCGTGGCTGACCGCCGCGGGGATCTACCCCTGGGACGTCGGGGACACGACGGACTTCCGCCTGGTCTCCCATGCGCCTGCCCCGGAGTGGGTGGATGACGCCGTGGTGTATCAGATCTTCCCGGACCGCTTCGCCCGCTCCGCCGCCGCGCCGGTGGATGAGCAGGGGCGTCCGGCCGGGGAGCTGCCCGCCTGGGCGCTCCCGATGCCATGGGACACCCCCGCGGAGGAGGACGGGCTGCGCAACGGCGAGCAGCTGTACGGCGGTGACCTCGACGGCGTGATCGAGCACCTGGACCACATCCAGTCCCTCGGCGCGACCGTCGTGTACCTGACCCCGGTGTTCCCGGCCGGCTCGGCGCACCGCTACGACGCCACAACCTTCGACCGGGTGGACTCGGTGCTCGGCGGGGATGCGGCGCTCGTGCGACTGTCCCAGGCGCTGCATGAGCGCGGCATGCGGCTCATGCTGGACCTCACCACGAACCACACCGGCGTCACCCATGAGTGGTTCATCGCCGCGCAGGCCGATGCCACTAGCCCCGAGGCCGGGTTCTACACCTTCCACGAGCACCCCGATCGCTTCCGCTGCTGGCTCGGCGTGCCGTCCCTGCCTTCGCTCGATCACTCGAGCGCGGAGCTCAGTCGGCGCCTGCTCGAGGGCCCGGACTCCGTGGTCGGGAAGTACCTCGCCGAGCCCTTCGCAGCCGATGGCTGGCGGATCGACGTGGCCCATATGACCGGCCGCAACGGCACCCAGGACCTCGCCCACGACGTTGCCCGTCGGATCCGCGCCACCATGGCGCAGATGGACGCCGCAACCGGCCGCTCCACCTGGCTGCTGGCCGAGCACAACCATGACGCGAGCGGGGACCTGGCCGGGGACGGCTGGCACGGAACCATGAACTACACCGGCTTCACACGGCCGCTGTGGGCGTGGCTGAGTGACCCCGCGCAGGAGCTGAACTGGCTGGGTCTGCCGATAACGATCCCGCACGTGCCCGGCTGGGCGGCGGCCCACACGCTGCGCGACTACACCGCGCAGCTCTCCTTCCCCGCCCGCAAGCATTCGCAGAACCAGCTGTCCAGCCACGACACCCCGCGCACCCGCTCGGTGGTGGGTGAGCGCGGCAAGCACCTGGTGGCGCTCGTCGCGCAGGCCACGTTGCCGGGGGTGCCCACCGTGTTCGCGGGCGATGAGCTGGGGCTGCCCGGTCTGAACGGCGAGCATGCCCGCCAGCCGATGCCCTGGCGTACCATCGAGCAGCTCGAGCAGGGCCAGCCGGTGGACGCCCCGGCCGGCTCAGTGGGAGCGCAGGTGGATCCGCAGATCCTCCGCGCCCTACGGGAGCTGCTAGCCCTGCGCGCAGCCCATCCGGCGCTGCGCCGCGGCGGCGTGCAGTGGCTGCATGCAAGCGCCGAGGCGATCGTGTACCTGCGCACCCATGACCTCGGCAGCGTGCTCGTGCACCTGGCGCGCTCCGCCCACCCGGCGATCGAGCTGGACCTCGCGGCCCTGCCCGGCATCACCGGCAGCCGCATGCTGGATCAGCGCGGCGGCGCGCACGCCACCGCCCGCGGCGCCACCCTCACCCTGGGGGCCGAGGCAGCCGGTGCCACCGTGCATCTGCTGAGCTGACAGCCCCCGTCGGCCCCTCCCCCGCCGACACCAACCCCTGACCCTATGAACCCCTTGGACCGACGAGAGGAAGTACCGGACACCATGATCTCCCCGCAGCCCACCGCATCCGCCGCCCACGAGGCTTCCGCCACCCCCGCCTGGTGGCGCGATGCCGTGGTCTACCAGGTGTATCCGCGCTCCTTCGCAGACAGCAACGGCGATGGCATGGGGGATCTGCCGGGCATCACCGCGCGCCTGCCCTACATCGCGAGCCTTGGCGTGGACGCGATCTGGCTGTCCCCCTTCTACCCCTCCCCGCAGCACGACGGCGGCTATGACGTCTCCGACTACACGGACGTGGACCCGCGCTTCGGGTCCCTCGCCGACGCCGATGCACTCATCGCCCGTGCCCATGAGCTGGGGCTGAAGGTCATCGTGGACATCGTCCCGAACCACTCCTCGAGCGAGCATGAGCTGTTCCAGGCCGCCCTGGCTGCCGGTCCTGGCTCCCCCGAACGGGATATGTACGTCTTCGCCGAGGGGAAGGGCGAGCACGGCGAGCTGCCGCCGAACAACTGGACGTCGATCTTCCACGGCGAGGCGTGGACCCGTATCACCGAGCCGGATGGCACGCCCGGCCAGTGGTACCTGCACCTGTTCGACACCACCCAGCCGGACTGGAACTGGGAGAACCCGGCGGTCCACGAGCTGTTCGAGAGGGTCCTGCGGTTCTGGCTGGATCGCGGGGCCGACGGGTTCCGCGTGGACGTCGCCCACGGGATGGTCAAGCCCGAGGGTCTGCCCGATGCGCAGGTCAACTCCGAAGGCCTGATCGACATCCCCGAGGGCGAGGTGCCGATCTACTTCGACAACGACGGCGTGGTGGACATCTACCGCCAGTGGCGCCCAATCCTGGACTCCTATGAGGGCGACCGGATGATGGTGCTCGAGGCATGGATCCCCGAGCACCGCCTGCCGCAGTACATCGGCCAAGACCGCGCGCACCAGTCCTTCAACTTCGGGTTCCTCCAGGCCCGCTGGGGCGTGGAGACCATGCGCCGCGCGATCGAGAAGCCGCTCGCGCTGGCCGATGCGGTGGACTCCCCCACCACCTGGGTGCTGTCCAACCACGACGTGATCCGCCACGCCACCCGCTACGGATTCGCCCCCGACCACCGCTTCGGGGAGGGCCTCTCGCGCGAGGAGGTGCCGGATGCGGAGCTCGGGCTGCTGCGCGCTCGCGCCGCGAGCCTGCTCATGCTGGCTCTGCCCGGCAGCGCCTACCTGTACCAGGGCGAGGAGCTGGGGCTGCCGGAGGTGGCCGACATCCCTGACGAGCTGCGAGAGGACCCCGCCCACCACCGCGCGGGCGTGCCCGGCCGCGACGGCTGCCGGGTGCCGCTGCCATGGCAGCAGGACGCCCCGGCCTTCGGTTTCTCCCCCACCGGAGAGTCGTGGCTGCCGCAGCCGGAGGTGTTCGGGCAGCTCGCCGCCGATGCGCAGGAGGGCGTGGAGGGCTCCACGCTCGAGCTGTACCGCACCGCGATCCGTCTGCGCTCCGAGCTGGGGCTGGGCCGCCCCACCGCGCCGCTGGCCTTCCTCGAGGACCTGCCTGCGCCGGTGCTGGGCCTCACCCGCGGTGACGTGGTAGTGCTGGTCAACACCGGCGAGGAGGACCTGGAGCTGCCCACGCACCTGCGCGAGGCCGAGCTGCTGGTGGCCTCCGCCCCGTCGGCACCCGGGACGCTGCCGGCCGACACCACGCTGTGGCTGCGGCGCCGATGACAGGACCGGACATGCCGCGCTGCGGCACTACCATCGGAGCGAAGCCGCCGCAGCCGACACCGGCCGAAGCGCCCACCGCCCGAGAGGACCGCCGATGACCCCGACCACCACGTCCCCCCATAGCGCCCGCCCCACGACCGGGGTGGATCTGGTGCTGCTGGGCGGGGACATCGGCATCTACGCCCTGGCCCGCGCCTTCCATGAGCGCTACGGCATCACCTCCACGGTGATCACCCGCAAGGTGGCCGGTCCCGTCGCGGACTCCTCGATCCTGCGCACTGTGGAGCTGGGCATGGAGGCCAGCGAGGCGCAGATGCTCGCCGCGCTGCTGGAGGAGGGCCGCAACAAGGCCTCCCGCCCGGATGCGGCGCGTCCCATCCTGCTGGCCAACGCCGACTTCCTGGTCACACTGCTGGCGCGGCACCGCCGAGAGCTCGCCGAGTTCTACCACCTCCCGCTGCTGGGCGATGAGGTGCTCGCCGCGGTGGCGGACAAGGCGGAGTTCACGCGGCTGTGCACCGAGATCGATGTGCCGACCCCGCGCACCGAAGTGCTGGACTTCTCCCCCGGCACCGCCCCGGAGGTTCCGGCCGAGCTGGATCTGGGCTGGCCGCTGGTGGCGAAGGCGTCCCGCTCCTCGGCGTACAACGCGGTCTCCTTCCCCGGCAAGCGCAAGGTCTTCGAGATCCATGACCGCGCCGAGCTGGAGGAGCTGGTACAGACCTTGACGGCGGCCGGTTACCGCGACCGTTTCGTGCTGCAGGAGATGATCCCCGGGGACGACACCTGCATGCTCTCGGTCACCGCCTACGTGGACTCCCGCGGAGAGGTGACGATGCTGGGCGGTGCGCAGGTGCTGCTCGAGGAGCACACCCCGGGGGCCCTCGGGAACCCCGCGGCGATGTTCACCACCGAGCTGCCGGACGTGTTCGACCAGTCGGTGCGGTTCCTCGAGCACACCGGGTACCGGGGCTTCGCGAACTTCGACGTGAAGGTGGATCCGCGCGATGGGGTGGCGAAGTTCTTCGAGGTCAACCCGCGCATCGGCCGCAACAACTACTACATGACCGCGGCGGGCGCGAACGTCGCCGAGCCCGTGGTGGCGGACCTCATCGAGCGCACGGAGCATCCCCGGTCCATGCCGCATCAGGAGGTGCTGTATTCGATCGTGCCGTGGTCCCTGCTGCGGCGCTATATCGTCGATGCCGATCTGCGTGCCCGGGTGCGCGCGATCGGCAAGCAGCGCACCGTCCACCCCCTGGCCTATTCGGTGGAGGGCATGAAGCGTCGACTCTATGTGGCAGCGGCGATGGCGAACCAGATCAAGAAGTTCCTGCAGCACTACCCGCGGCCGACGACCGACGGGTTCTGAGGCGGCGGATCGGCGAGATCAGCCGGTCCGCCGAGCCGCGCAGTCATCTGGTCTGCGACGTGGCATCCTCACCGGTCTCGCCCGCTGGATCCTCCAGAGAGCGGCAGGAGTCCTTCAGCAGCTGGAGACGGCCGGCCTCGTTGAGGTCCTCGACGCGCAGAATCTGATCCGTCTGCGCGAACCTCTCCCAGTCGAGCTCCAGCTCGGCCTCGCGCCACAGCACATCGAACTCGTCCAGCAGCAGCTCATGCAGGTGGCTAGAGCGGTGCAGCTCGTAGGTGAAGAAGTCGTTCGCGGTGATCTTGCCGTGGTGACGGTCGTCGTTGTGCATGTACGGACCGGTGACGATGACGTCGTCGACCTTGTACGTGTCGTTGAACAGGGGCCGGTCTAGAAAACGCACCTGCGCATCCGGCCGCGCGCGGCCAGAGCTGCCATCGACGATGGCGCGCAGCACATTCAAGTAGTTGCTCACCACGCGCTCGTGATCGCCGTAGACGAGGCGGAAGGACTCGGCCCAGGGCGGCACGACGAGCAGCCGGACTGATGCGCCACGCTCCACCGCCTGCTCAATGTGCGGTCGCAGCTCTGCGGTCAGCAGGTGACGGTAGCCCACCGCCCAGAAGGTCTGGGAGCACGTGGCGAGCAGATCCTGCAGCAGGGCGGACTTGTCGAAATGCAGATTGGAGATGCCGAGCTTCTCGATCCCCTCCAGGAACAGGTCATTCTCATGCTGCCGGAATTTCACGAAGGTCTCTGCGGCGAGCACGAGGACCGAGGCCATGAGCGATGTCGCGATCGCCAGCCACAGATTCGCCCCGAACCCCTCATCATCCTGGGAGTTCAGGTACGCGATGACCGACACGGCAGTGAGCACGCTTAGCGCCAACAGGGCGTAGACGTTGGACTGCAGGTGGTAGGCGCTGATGCGCTCCAGCAGAGGGAGACGTTCGCGCCCCAGTCGGCGTCGGCGGCGCACCATTACGCGTCCTCCTCGCGCACGAGGTACAGGGTGTCCAGGCCGGGTCCCCGATCATCGACCAGGCGCTCGAGGACCCGGAATCCCAGCTGGTCCAGCAGAGCGAGGTGTCCATCGTTCGTGGACCAGGTGCGCGTGGCCACCAGGCGATCGGCCAGCTGCGCCGCGTGGAGCATCACGGCATACAGCGCCCGCGATATTCCGCGCCGACGATGCGGAGGATCCACCACGAGGGTGGTGATGTACCAGCAGGGAGCATCGAACCCCTGGACCGGCAGCTCATAGTCCGGTCGAAAACTCATGAAGGCGATGACTGCGCCCTGCTCATCCCGGACGAGCAGGAACTGCTGCTCGCGCATGCTCGCGAAGTATTCACGCGGCCCCTCGGGGGCAGTCCGCAGGCGGGTCGGATCCGGCTCCGAGAGCTCCTGCACGGTGCTTGATTCTCGCGCGGACAGCGGGGGGATGAACTCACCGTCGGCGGCGTGCAGCAAGCGCCACACCTCCCCGACGTCTGCATCATGCAGCGGAAAGGGGCCCTCGATCGCATCGGCCCAGTGAGACGGTGACGCCTGTGTCATGCACAGGACTCTACCGCCGCCAGGTGCCACGTCATGGCGCTGCACGGGGTCACGGCGCTGCAAGGAGTCACGGCCCGGCACGAGTTATGGCGCTGCAGGCGAGCGCTCGACATCACCGCGGCGCCTGCCTAGGGTGACCGGTATGACGCAGAGCACCTTCACCCTGACCTCCGCCGCGACCCCTGACGGCTCCGTGGTGGCCCCGCAGCAGCTGGTCGCCTCCCAGGGCGGCGAGAATCTCTCCCCGGACCTGACGTGGGAGGGCGCCCCAGAGGGCACGAAGTCCTTCGCGGTCACCTGCTATGACCCCGATGCGCCGACGGGCTCCGGCTTCTGGCACTGGATCGCCTGGGATATCCCGGCCTCCACCACCTCCCTGCCGGTCGGCGTGGCCCGTGACGAGGCATCCCTCCAGCAGGCGGTTAATGACTTCGGCAACCCCGGATACGACGGTCCCGAGCCCCCGCCCGGGCCCTCGCACCGGTACGTCTTCACCGTGCATGCCCTGCCGGTGGAGTCCCTCGAGGCGGACCCGTCGGCCCCGCATGTGCAGACCCGGTTCGCGATCTTCACTCAAGCGCTCGCGTCTGCCTCCTTCACCGCCCACTATCAGGTGAAGAGCTGACGCACCAGAGGGAAAAACTCCACGACCCCTCGGGCGCGCCCCATCGGCCCCGCTCAACAGGGCTCGTAGTCTCGGAGCATGGCTCTGTGGACTTTCCGCCGCCGCGCGTCCGCTCGCGGATCAGACCTGGGTAGCACCGAGGTCATCCGTTCGGCGGACGCGCGAGGCGCCGGGGGGTGCGAGGCTCGGGGTGTGAACATGATCCGTCTGCGGACCCCGGCCCGTACCGCCGCCGAGACCGAGCGCCCCCTGCGGGTGCTCATCACCACCGACTGGTGGGAGCCGGTGGTCAACGGCGTGGTGGCCTCCGTCCTGACGCTGCGCCGGGAGCTGCTGGCACTGGGCTGCGATGTGCGCGTGCTGACTCTGGCTGAAGGATTCCGCACCCACCATGAGCCCGGGGTGTACCGCATCGGCTCGGTGAGCGCGGGCATGGTGTACGACCGCGCCCGGATCGGTATGCCGGCCAATCGTCGGGTGCTGCAGGACATCCTGGCCTGGGGGCCGGACGTGGTGCATTCGCAGTGCGAATTCTCCACCTACATGTGGGCCCGGAAGATCTCGCGGATGCTCGCGGTGCCGCTCGTGCACACGTACCACACGATCTACGAGGACTACACGCACTACTACTCCCCCAGCCGCACCGTCGGCCGCAAGGTCGTCGCCTCCTTCTCCCGTCGCATCCTGGCCGGCTGCGATGCCGTGGTGGTGCCCACCGCGAAGGTCTCGCGCCTGCTGACCGGCTACGGGGTGCGTCGGCCGATCCACGTGGTGCCCACCGGGCTGGATCTCACGCGTTTCCGCCCCGCTCAGAGCCGTCTCGAACAGGCCGATGTGCAGCTGCTGCGTGAACGCGCCGGCGTGAGGCCGGATCAGCGGATGCTGGTGTCGGTGTGCCGCCTGGCCAAAGAGAAGAACCTCGACGAGGTGCTCGAGATGGTTGCAGCCTGCGGACGCGAGGACGTGGTGCTCGTGCTGGTGGGCGATGGGCCGCACCGCGCTGAGCTTGAGGCGCATGCCCGAGCGCTCGGCATCGCCGAGAGGGTGCGGTTCATGGGCGTGGTGGATCCCAGCCAGGTGCAGCGCTGGTACCGCGCCGGTGACGTGTTCGTCTCCGCATCCCGCTCCGAGACCCAAGGGCTGACGTTCATCGAGGCCCTCGCCTGCGGCACCCCGCTGCTGTGCCACCGCGACCCGTCGATCGACCAGGTGGTGCTCGATGGTCGCACCGGCTGGCAGTACGAAGACCCCGAGGAGTTCGCGGCCCTGCTGGGCAACCTCCTGGATGATCCCCACCGTCACGCCGCGATGAGCGCCGCCGCGATCGAGCATGCCCGTGCCACCTGCGGCGCGCAGCAGTTCGCGCGCTCGGTGATGGAGGTGTACGGGCAGGTGCGGCGGCGCCGCTCCCGCCGCGTCATCGCGCGAACGGCGATGGTCGCGTGAGCGCCGTGAGCGATCCGGTGCGCCCGGCGGCGGGGCTTCCCCGCCGCGAACGTGCCGGGAGCGTGCGAGTCAGCCGCCTCGGATCCGACGGCACCCGGGCAGGACGCCCGTCGGCCCGCGATGCGGACGATGTACGGGCCGAGACTCCCGCAACCGCTGCTCGCGCCGACGAGTCGCATACCGCGCGACGCCGCGACCCGCTGGCGATCGCCGCCCGGCTGTCCCCGCTGCTGGGGCTCGCGGTGAGCATCGGCCTGGTGTGGTGGGGGCTGGACAGCGGGGTGCTGCGCTCGCTCGCGAACCTGCAGGCCTTCATCGATTCCCTGGGGGCCTGGGGGCCGATCGTGTTCCTCATCGTCTCCGCCGCGGCGGTGGTGTTCCCGATCGTGCCCGGCGGGCTGCTGGTGATCGCCGGCCCGGTGCTGTTCGGGGCGATCGAGGGCACCGTGTACAACTACATTGCGGTCTGTGCGGGCTCGCTGCTGAACTTCCTCATCGCCCGCCACGTGGGGCTCGCGCTGATCGAACGGATCTTCCCCGCCCGCCTGGTGGACAAGTACCTGGGCTGGACTCGCAGCCCCCATTTCACGCGGGCCTTCGCGATCGCGATCGTGCTGCCCGTGGCTCCCGATGATCTGCTGTGCTACCTCGCCGGCACCACCCGCATGCGTTGGGGCACCTATGTGGCGATCATCCTGCTGGGCAAACCGTGGGCGCTGGTCGCCTACGGGCTAGGGATCTCCACGGTGCTGCTGCAGCTGGTGCCATGGTGACCCCCGGGAAGGAGACACGCTGATGTTCCAGCGCAGCCGACAGGCGCGCCGCCCCCGCCGCCGCGGGGGTCTGCTCTCCATGCCGCAGGATCACCGCACGCAGGAGAACCCCTCGCAGCGCGAGCCGGGCGAGGCTCCCGACGCGCCGGATCCGCACGAGGCGCCCAGGGGGCAGCGTCTGCGGGTGCTGATGCCGACGGGACTTGCGAGCCTGGCCCGCGAATCCGGGATCGGCGCGGCGATCCGCCATCAGCGCCAGGCGGTTCAGTCCCTCGGCCACGAGGTCGTGACCAGCCCCTTCGCACCCTTCGATGTGGTGCACCTGAACACCCCGTTCCCGGATACGGCACTGCTGGCCCACTGGGCGCGGCTGCGCCGTCGTCCCGTACTCATGTGGGCGCACTCCACGGAAGAGGACTTCCGCGACTCCTTCCCCGGGGCGAATGCGATAGCCCCGTGGTTCCGTCGCTGGATCGCGCACCTGTACCGCCTGGGCGATCACGTGCTGACCCCGTCGGCCTATGCGAAGTCCCTGATCTCCCGGCCCGTCTACGGCATCCGCGCCCCGATCTCCGTGCTGTCCAACGGCGTGGACACCACGTTCTTCCGCCCCGACCCGAGCGCGCGGGCCCGCCTGCGCGAGACGCTCGGCCTGCCGCAGGAGGCACCGGTGGTGGTGAGCGTCGGCATGCAGCTGGTGCGCAAGGGCATCGTGGACTGGGTGGAGGTGGCCCGGCGGATGCCGGAGGTGACCTTCGTGTGGTTCGGCCGCACCGATGAGCGTCTGCTGACCGCCGAGGTGCGCCGCGCTCTGGCTGCCGCGCCCAGCAATTGCCGCTTCCCCGGGTACGTGGGGGCGCAGCAGCTGCGGGAGGCGTACTGCGGCGCGGATGCGTTCTGCTTCCTCACCAAGGAGGAGACTGAGGGCATCGTGCTGTGGGAGGCGCTCGCGTGCGGCGCCCCGACCCTGGTGCGCGCTATCCCGATCTATCAGCAGATGGTGCCCGACGGGGTGCTCACCCACCAGGTCGCCGGGGACGATCCGGACTTCCCGCGCCGCGCCGCAGAGCATCTGCGTGCCCTGCTGGACGGGCAGCTGCCGGACCTCACAGCCGCCGGGCGGAGCGCCGCGGAGGGGGTGGATCTGGGGGCGGTCGCCCAGCAGCTGCAGCAGATCTATGCCGCGGCCGGGGTGCGGCCGCATCTGCGGCGTCGCGGACGTCGTCGGCCCGGGGGCATCGGGCGCCGCTGAGGGGTTCACCAGGAGGGGCGTTCACCAGGAGCGATTGCGCGGCCGCCACACGACCAGGGCGTTGGAGCTCTCGCGGCGCCGCGGCCGCTCACCGCGGCGCAGGGCGCTGATCTCGCCGTCAGCATCGGCGGCGAACACCCGGCGCTGCGCGGGGGTCATGCGATCCAGGGCGTGCTGGACGGCGGTCAGCTGCTCGCGCAGCGCCCCCACCTCATCCTGCAGCTCGAGGATCCGCTTGATGCCGGCGAGGTTGACACCGTCCTCCTGCGAGAGGGCCTGGATCTCGCGCAGCCGAGCGATATCCCGGGCGCTGTAGCGGCGGCCCCGACCGCGGGTGCGGTCCGGCACCACCAGGCCCAGGCGGTCATACTGCCGCAGGGTCTGGGGGTGCATGCCGGACAGCTCCGCGGCCACGGAGATGACGAACACCGGGGCGCGCTCATCGATCCGATGGGGACTCACAGCTCACTTCCTCAGCGTGCGGCGGCCTGAGCGAGACCGGCCCGCGGGTCCTCCCCGGCGAGTGCCTCGCGCAGATCCTCGACGGCCTGCTTGGCCTTGCCCTCCACATGGCTGGGCACAGCCACCTCGATGGTGACCAGCAGGTCGCCGGTGCGTTTAGTGGTCTTCAGGCCCTTGCCGCGCACGCGCAGGGTGCGCCCCGACGGAGTGCCGGCGGGAACCTTGAGGGTCACCGTGCCGCCCTCGAGCAGGGGCACGGACAGGGTGGTGCCGAGCACCGCTTCGTCGAAGGACACCGGCACGGTGATGCGCAGGTTCGCCCCGTCGGCGCTCCACACCGGATGCTCGGTCACGTCCAGGGTCAGCAGCAGGTCCCCGGCGGGGCCGCCGCTGTGACCCGGGCGACCCTTGCCACGCAGGCGGATCTTCTGCCCATCGTGCACCCCGGCCGGGATGCGGGTGGTGATGGACTTGCCGTCCACGCTCAGGCGCACCTCGGTGCCGAGCGCTGCGTCGCGGAAGCTCAGCGTGGTGCGGGCCGTGATGTCCTGCCCGGCAGTCGGGCCACCGAATCCGCCCGCGCCGCCGAAACCACCGCCGGAGGAGCTGAAGCCTCCCCCGCCAGCGCCGCCGAACATCTTCAGCAGGTCATCGAGGTCCGGCTGGGCCCCGCCCCCACCGGGGGCTCGGGTGTAGTGCTGCTGCCGCCCAGCGCCGCCGAACATCGAGGAGAAGATGTCCTCGAAGCCGCTGGCGCCCGGGCCGCCCTGACCGGCGGAGAAGCGAGCGCCGCCGGCGCCCATGGCGCGGATCGCGTCGTACTGCTGACGCTGCTCGGGGTCGTTGAGAACCGCGTAGGCCTCGCCGATCTCCTTGAACCGGTCCTCGGCCTGCGGGTCGTCGGGATGCTTATCGGGGTGGTGCTGCTTGGCCTTCTTGCGATAGGCCTTCTTGATCTCCTGCGCGCTCGCGTCCTTGGAGACGCCGAGGACCGCGTAGAAGTCCTTGTCGAGCCAGTCCTGTCCGGACATACGCGTCTCCTTTCAAGAGGGGAACTTCTGCGCCCTGACGGGCGGATGGTGAACGGAGGCGGGGGGCCCCCGCCCCCCCCGGGGGGGGGGGGGGGCCCCCCGGGGGGGGGGGGGGGGGGGCGGGGGCCCGCGGGGGCGGGGGGGCCGGGGGCGGCGGGGGGGGGGGCGCCCGGGGGCCACTGGGGTTTGGCGGCATCGGTGGAGGGGGGTTCTTCCCGGCCGGCGGTGCGGCGGTGGTCGGACCCCCCTCGGAGGGCGACGGCGGGGGGGTTGTCGGAGAGATCGGGGTCCCCGCCGTTCACCGCAACACCTT